>JALOBP010000006.1:21105-55691 GCA_023228295.1 Methanoregula sp. | reverse complement strand
AACGCTTGATCCATCGATCTGCTTCTTCTCTATTTATTGCTTCACCGGCGTTCTAATTTGTTTTTTTTGTATGAACTATGACAGATGTCTCTCTTTTCAAATTATTTCAACTGCGTAAGTCCTATAACCATAAAATGTTCTGGTGGCTCTAATTAAGGAATCACCAAAAAAAAGATTGGATCAGATTAATTCTGTCGTGATCCGGTCATAGAAGACCGCTGCAAGTACAGCCCCGATGACCGGGCCGATGATGTAGATGGGGAAGAACGCCCAGAGGTTCGATCCGCCAAGCAGGAAATCCATCAGGTACGGTCCGAACGTACGGGCAGGATTAAGCGATGCCCCGGAGATGTTGCCGGCCATCGTGATCATTCCGGCTACGGTAAGTCCGATGATTAGCCCGGCAAATCCCTGCGGGGCCTGTTTGTCCACGGCCACACCCATGATGACCAGCATCAGGACAAATGTGGTAATGATCTCCACAAGGATTGCCTGCCCGTACGCGATCCCGGGGAACGGTGCCGTTGCCCCGAGCCCGCCAATCGTGACCGCATCCGGTCCCACGGTGAGGAAGAAGAGGAGGCTGCCGATCGCAGCGCCGATGCACTGGGCAATGATATACACGACAGTATCACCGGACGGGAAGCGCTTAGTTGCCCAGAGCGCAATCGTTACCGCCGGGTTGATGTGGGCCCCGGAGACCCGGCCGAGGGAATAGATAACAGCGGTAATGACAATCCCGAACGTGATCCCGATCGCAAACCAGTCCCCGAGCCCTCCCAGCTGCCCGATCCCGATGTTGAAGGGCGTTGCCGGTTTTGTCCCGCTCGCGATCATCAGGGTGATCGCCGCGGCCCCGGCACCGAAATACACGAGGAGGGCAGTCCCGACAGCCTCAGATATACTGCGGTGGGCAAGGGAAGCCATCACTTCCCCTCCCCAAATGATGCATTGCAGTCCGGGCAGAGCATCCGGGGCATCTTCTTTGGCAGTTTGTGGGAGGGGAGCGGGTACCCGCCTTCCCAGACATCGATCTCTTTCCGGATCGTATGCTTCATGCAGGTCCCCATGCCGCAGGCGACACACACGGCCACCGCATCGCTCTCCTTTCCCACTTTTGCACAGACATAGCACTTCATGATTTCACCATCATCCAGTTCCCGGAATCAGACCGCTTCCTTCCACTGGCAGGAGCAGTGCCGGAAATCCATCAGGGCTGCAGATGCACAATCCTTGCAGATCCGTGCCGGAGCAGCTGCGACATTCTTGTTCAGGGCAATAATATTGGTCATCAGCGTTGCCGTAACCGGCTCGCTGGTCAGCAGGCACGGGTAGTCGGAGAGGCGCATCATCGCCGAGAACCTGACGGTCATCGCACAGGCGGGGTACGCGTAGCGCTGCGGATTGGCCATCACCTCGTTTTTGAGAATCGGTGAGAGATCGACATCGAACCCGCCGACCTTCGGGGTAATCGAGCCGGGTTCGCTGCTCTGCATCCGCCGCGCCTTGTCCACCATCTTCCAGCCCCGATAGATCATGTCCATGAAATCGCAGTTGTGCAGCTCGATCGCCGCACTCCTCTTCGGGTAGAGCTGGACGTAGTTGTGGTAGCGTTTCGTCAGCATGTCCACGACCATGATCGCGTTGAACCCGTCAAGTTCGAGAATATACTCCGCGGCGCTGGCGGATGACCCGGTTGCAACCGACAACACCTCGTGCGGGGACTTCATCTTCGGTGCCGCCGCTTTGAGGGTCCTGTCCATCACTTCGGTCACGGACTCGATGACGGCCATGATCACGTCGTCCTTGCACATGTTATACGTGGACTGCGAGATGTGGTGGGCAATATCCCCGACACAGTAGGCCGGCACGGTCACGATGTTGCCGTAGTGGACTCCTTCATCGAGTGACGCCTTCACGGCGCCCTGCATCTTCGTCCTGTACTCCTTCATGTACTTCCGGCAGTCGAACGAGTTCTGGCCCACGGAATCCATCAGTTTTGCCTGTGCGTCAACCGGTGTGTCGTAGATGGACTGGACCATCGCGACTTCCGTCTTCACGGCATCGGCAAGGGTTGCCCCGTCTTCGACTGCATGGGCAAACACATCCCCGATGCCATACGAGGTGTTCATGGCCCACGACTTTGCGGCAAGGATCGTTTGCTTGTGTGCGACCGGGATGTCGGTGGTTTTGAGGATTTGGTTGACGATGTT
Source organism: Methanoregula sp. (assembly GCA_023228295.1). GTDB lineage: Archaea > Halobacteriota > Methanomicrobia > Methanomicrobiales > Methanospirillaceae > Methanoregula. Next base: position 53,478 of record JALOBP010000006.1, on the reverse strand, counting down.
GCTGCTGCTGCCGGGGATCAGGGCAAAGTCCACCACACAGGTGGGGCCGTAGAAGCCCGCGTACCGTCGGGCCGACTCCTTGCCGATCAGGGCTTCGGCTTTGCCAACGGCTTTGATGAACACCTCCGCGCTCTTCCTGAACTTCGGATCTGCATCATAGAGCATCTCCATGATGACCGGGGTCTGGTAATGCTCGACAAAAGGATCGTCTTCAGGACGGATGGTGCTGGTCAGGCCTTTTAAGATTGTGTAATGGGCATTGACCGAATCGGTGTGGAGGGCAAAGACTGCCTTGCTCTGGTCCCCGATGGGTTTCATGCCCCTGACTGCATCGACATAGACTTTCGAGTCGTCAATGACAAAATTCTGCCCGCGTTTTTTCTTTACCTGGTTTACGTCAGCGTGCTGGGCAGTCATCGCTTCAGTGATCATTTTCTTGATAATTTCCTGCATAGCGTATCGAATCTCCTGGCACCGGTATCTGATCAGGTGCCTACAGCCAACCATTGGCGTATGCTTAATAAATACATTCAGACCGTACCATGGGAGATCGTCGCAGTGAAAGCTCCTGCGGGCTGTCCCGAACACAATAAGGCTTCACTGGTGGAGAGTCCGGCAATGATTGCCCAGGATCAAGAGAGCAGCGCAGTGTTCCGCGTGATGGTTGTCAGGATGCTGACAAACGGCAGATGAACAAATCCAGGCCGTTTTAAAAACCAACCGTGGGGCTACATGATGAGTGTAATGCGATCGGCGATGCTACAACTCCAATTCCGTCACCTCGCTCTGATGTCCCAGCATTTGTAGCATTCAAACCAGATGACGCTCCCGACAGCGGCGATTGTGCAAACCACGAGATCGGCAAGGGATACGCTGCCGAACCTGAAGAGGTCGTGGAGTGCCGGGACGAAAAGGACAAGGGTGAGGCAGACGAGCGTTCCGGCAAACACCCACCTCATTGCCAGGTTGGGAGTACGCAACGTCGAGTATATGATCTGAGACCATGATCGGTTCGTCAGGATCAGGCAGAGGTTGGCAACCACGATGGTGACAAAGGTCAGGGTCCGGACCTCCGCTTCACCCATACCCCGCGAGAGGGCACTGAAGTAGATGGCAAGGACTACCGCGAGCACCACGGTACCCTGAAGGAAGCTTAGGCTCAGGTTTTTCTTTGTAAAGAGCCCTTCATCAGGTTTCCGGGGCGGCCGTTTCATGACGTTCTCCTCGTCGTTTTCCGATTCAAAGACTATCGAGCAGGCCGGGTCGATGATCAGTTCCAGGAACACGATATGGACCGGCAGGAGGACGAGGGGCAGGTTCAGCAGCACTGGGATGAGGGACATGCCGGCAATGGGGACATGGACGGAGATGATGTATGCCATCGCTTTTTTTAAGTTGTCAAAGATCCGACGGCCAAGACGAACGGCTGCGACGATGGAGGTGAAGTTGTCATCGAGCAGGACGAGTGAGGACGCTTCCCGTGCAACATCCGTCCCCCTCCCACCCATGGCAATCCCGATGTCCGCTGACTTGAGAGCCGGAGCATCGTTCACACCGTCACCGGTCATCGCGACTACATCACCAGCGGCCTTGAATGAGTTCACGATCCGGAGTTTCTGCTCGGGCACGACCCGGGCAAAGATACCGGCCGATCGGATCCGTTTCCGGAGTTCATCCCCGCTCATTGCATCGAGTTCAGATCCGGTAATACAGGTATCGGAATTGTCAAGCCCGATCTGCCGGGCGATATTCTTTGCCGTAAGGGGATAATCCCCCGTGATCATGACAACCCGGATCCCTGCCGAATGGCATTCGGCAACTGCTTCCTTCACCTGAGGGCGAACCGGATCGGCAAAGCCTACAAGCCCGAGGAAGGTGAAGGTGAAATCGTGCTGCTCCCCGGGCAGATCGGACCGGACGAACGAGGCTTTTGCCACGCCCAGCACGCGGAGCCCCTCTGATGCCATCCTATCGATCGGCCTGGCAAGATCCTGTATCTCTTTCCGGTTGAAATGGCAGAGGTCGAAGATCGCCTCCGGTGCACCCTTGGCGGCGATGACAAATTCGCTGCCTCCCTGTGACTGCCAGACATTAGACATGGCAAGAAGGCTTGGACAAAGCGGGTATTCCTGCACGAGCGACCAACCAGTATGGATATGTTCGGTCTTCCCGAAGTCCCCTGCGCCGAGTTCGAGGAGCGCTTTTTCCATGGGGTCGAAGGGGTCTTTCTTGCAGGCAAGGATCGCAAATTCGGCCAGCTCGTGGCAGACCTCGGGCACGGTATTTGCGACGGCTGGGTCAAAATCGCACATTGCACCGTCTGCATAGAACTGTTTTGTGGACATCCGGTTCTCGGTAAGAGTCCCGGTTTTGTCCACGCAGAGAACGGTTGCCGAGCCCAGCGTCTCGATGGCTGTGACCTGCCGGGTGAGTACATTATACCTAGAGATCCTCCATGCCCCGAGAGCGAGGAAGACGGTAAGGACGACCGGGAACTCTTCGGGCAGGATCGCCATGGCAAGCGTGATCCCCGCAAGGAATCCCTCGATCCAGTTCTCCCGCGTAAGGCCGTAAACGATGACAATGACAATACAGAGTGCGATACCAGCGGTCGCGATAACACGCACGATCCGTTCAATCTCCGTTTTCAGCCGGGTCTCACCGCGTTCAACGGTACTGAGTACGTTACCAATCTGTCCCATCTCGGTCCGCGGGCCCGTTGACCTGACCTCTGCAACGCCCTGACCGGCAACAACAAGGGTCCCGGAGAAGATCCATGGCTGGTCATCCCCGACGGGCCGTATGGCAGCCACTTCCTCCCGGACCGCGGTCTTCCTCACGGGCACCGACTCTCCTGTCAGGAGCGATTCATCAACTGATACGTTGTTGGCCGTGAGCAGGACCCCGTCAGCCGGCACGCGATCCCCTTCTGAGAGGATGAGCAGGTCTCCGGTCACAACCTCGCGGCCCGGAATCCGCTGGTGCGTGCCGTCACGAATCACGAGGGCCCGCGGGCTTGCGAGGTTCCGCAGCGCTTCAAGTGCCCGCTCGGTCTTCTGCTCCTGGTAAACCGTGATCGCGATGATGACGACAACAAAACTCATCAACATCACCCCCTCGGAAAAATCCCCGAGGATAAAATAGATCAGGCCACTCACCACGAGGAGGAGGAACATCGGCTCGTGGATGATCTCAAAGAGAAGCCACAGTACGCTGTGTTTCTGTGCCTCAGGGAGCTCGTTGAACCCTTCGTTTTTATGTTTTTCGGCCACGGTTTTGCTGGTAAGACCGGTAAAGGAATCAATGTCAGGAATTGGCATGATCTGTTCCGGGCGGACCCCCGGCCTGCTGTCAGGCTGATAGTAGTCCTAGTACAGCATTAAGGATGCGATGCGATACCCATCTTTAATTCCTGCCAGTTACGGGGCCGGATCTCCCATTAAGCGGAATAAATGCTATCTACAAGAACATACCATATTTCGGGAGGGTGATGGTATGAAAAACGCTCAAGAACCAACCTATTCCTTCCTTATCCTCACAGTCATACTCATTCTGATCAATACCGTACTCGCGTATTGCTGCACGAAGTTCTTCCCGGCTTCTATTGGAGGGATTGCGTATCTCTTCCCCGCCGTGGCATTTATGATCCTCTTTACTCTCTGGTACGGGTGCTATGGTGCAATCGCTGCATATGTCGGCACCCTGTTCGGCTCCGGGCTGTTTTCAACGGAGATCCTTGCAAATAATCCCCTGGTTGCAATCCTCTGGGCAGTAGCCGGGCTCATTCAGGTGCTCATCCCACTCATTGCAGTCCGATCGTTCGACGTGGACTTATCACTGGGGAGCCGGCGGGATGTCTCGCTCATCCTCCTCTTTGGCGTGGTCATCAACAACCTTATCGGGGCTGCATGGGGTGCCGGGACTCTTGGCATTATCAACCCCGATACCATGGGCAGCATCTTCTCCACATGGCTGATCGGGAACGTCATTGTCACCCTGCTGATCGTGCCGCTCGCGCTCTGGTTAGTCACACCGAAGATCCAGAAGAGCCGGCTCTATGTGAAAAACTACTGGGATTAAACGATCATTAATTCTTTTTTTTCTTTTTTTGGCCCGGTCCGGACAGTGCCCCGCCTGCGTATCCATTCACGGGGATTGATATGTCAGGACCGGATCCCAAGGGCAGGTTGTTGTACCCGGGATCACGGGATAAGATCCTCCCCTTACTATATAACCGGTTGTTCAGATTCTGATTCCAGCACGTTGATGATGAAGGGGATGCCCACGGCAACAATGAAGAGGAAAAGACTCACCCAGATGTGTACGCCAAGGTAACTGAGGAATGCAGCCCAGAGCAGTGCGACGAGTATGATAAGGTAGAAGAAAAAGAGGGACCGGGTCTTCCTCAGATCTTTCATCTCCACAAAGGCGACCACCGGGTTGATGGCGGCAAGCGAGGCGAACATGAACATGAACTGGAGCATCTCTCCCCGCTGAATCAGGAATATTGCCCACAATGCCGCAACGGAGAGGATAAGGAAGAACATAACCCGTATTCTCTGATGAGCTGTCTCGGCCAGGAACTCCATAGTGGATGGATTGGGATCCCCCTATAATAAATAATCTGCGGCCGGCATTCCAAGTTGCAGGGGGAAAAAATCAGACGAGTTTCTCGTCATGAGCCTGCCATTTCGGGGCAACAATACAGAGAAAGACGAGATCGCCGGTTCCGGTATTTTCTATGAACTGCCGGGAGCCTGGCGGGATCAGGACAATCTGCCCGGCATGGACGGGTGCCTGTTCACCATCGATATGCATCTGTCCGCACCCGTTCAGGATGTAATACAGTTCCGTGGACATCTCCAGCACATGGGGGAGGGACTTCTCACGTTCCGGAACGATAGCGTGGGCGATGCTGCACCCGAGCCCGGCCGCACCCTTGTGCTTGTCGGGATGCAGGAGTTCACAGAGAATGGTGCGGTCGATAACGCGTTCATGGGTACCATCGGCAATGTCGCGGATGAGCATAAGGGATCTCCTGGCAGGTGACAGTAGTATAACAACATCTGTCGGTATCGGTAAAAAATGGTTATTGTTCGCTCTCGCAGAAGAGGAACGAGAAGATGGATGTACCTCCGGCAACTATGAAGAGGAAGGCACTGACCCAGAGCATGGCACCCTGCATCAGGAGGAAGGATGACCAGAGGATCGCGGTCAGGACGATTAAGTAGAAAAAGATCCAAGTACGGTACTTCGTGCAGCAGGTGAACGAGAAGAATGAGATAAATGCCGCAGTGATTGCAAGGGTACTACTGACAGCGACCATCTCACCCTGAATGAGGAGAAATGCAGCCCAGAGCAGTGCCACGAGCAGGATTAGGAAAAAGAAAATCCATGTCCGCTTTTCCAGAGGTGTGCAGAAGGATCCCATACACAGTCGAGTCTGGCTCATGGCATATAAAGTACCGGACCGGGATACGGAGTCCGGCGCGCACCTTTATACCTCCATGCACTCACCACTACATGGTGAAACCGGAAATGAAGATTATTGGCATCAATGCAAGCCCGAAACGCGAGAAGAGCCAGACCCGCCGGCTCGTGATGGCCGCGCTCGAAGGGGCACGCCAGTCCGGGGCGGATACAACGTTTATCGATATCTGCAGCCTCGACATCCACTACTGCACGGCCTGCGGCACATGCTATGCAAAGGGTGAGTGCATCCACGATGATGACTTCCCGGCGCTCCTTGAGAAGATTCTTGACGCGGACGGGATCGTGCTCGGTTCCCCGAACTACATCAATGCGGTAACTGCCCAGATGAAGACAATGCTCGACCGGATGGCAGACGTTGTGCACTGCCAGACCCTCTCGGGCAAGTACGGGTGTGCGGTCTGCACTGCCGGCGGCGCCTATGCGGACGAGGTAGCTGATTACATGAACATGACCCTCCTGAATTTCGGGGCAACCACGGTCGGAAAAACCGCTGTTCTCGTGGGTGCCGATCCGTATGCGATTGTCGGTGGCGAGAAGGTGGCAAAGGATCTTGGTCGGAAACTCGCGGACGCGATCATGACGAAGTGGGTGGACCCGGTGCAGGAGGAGCACCATAACGAGCGGAAGGAGTACTTCAAACGGATGGTGTTGTTCAACAAGGATCTCTGGACGCACGAGTACGATCATTGGAAAAACTTAGGGGAACTCTAAAACTTTTTTGCCCGGGAACCACCCGGCTGGCATCACACATTTGTCCACTCCGTTTGGGAGCATTATGATCTATCTGGTTTATTGCACACATTTTATTCACTGGTGCATTATGTTTAAAATTATCATATATTACCGGTTTGGGGCACTCGCGGTTCATACAATCCGCAGATCGGGCATCTGTAACGGTGGATAAAAATGACGTTCTCCACAAAAATCACAGACTTGCTCTTCCACCCGGATACGTTTTTTACCCGGCTCGAAAACGAGGAAACAAACCTTGTCCTTCCCATACTGATCGTTTTGCTTAATGGTGTCGGGTTAGCGGTGGCATTTGCGGCCCAGGTGTTACTCACCGTTCCAGTAGCCGGGCGAACTGATGATGAAATCCTCATAACGCTGGTGACCTCGTCGCAGGTGATATCAGCGTTCATCATCCCGTTTATCATGTGGGTTGTCGCCTCCATTTCCATCCGCCTCATCCCGAGGATACTATCGGGTACCGGTTGCCTGAAGACAACGTTCCAGAACCGGGGGTACGGTTTGTTCCCGTCGGCACTATACAATGCAGTTAATCCGTTACTGGTTTTTGCAATTATCCCGGTAACAATCGGGAATATCGCACCGCGTCTTGCCACACTTCCCCTGCTGTTTCTGGCCTTGGTTTCAGGGGTCGTAACGCTCTGGACCTGGTATCTCTGGATCTGTGGCACCCTGCATGCGCAACGGATCACAAGCGTAAATGCATTCATCGCAGTCACCGTGGCGACTATCATCCAGTTTGTTGTGATGATGATTATGTATACAGTCCGGGGGTGTTATTTGGGTTTATGCCATGATTATTGGGATCAGGGAAGTACCCGGGAAAACAGGATGGTGCAAAAAACGGTACTTACCACTGCTCCGGCATGCCCTCAATGAACGGCGCCAGAAATACCCATACCGGCAAGAGCAGCCCGGCAACAATCGCATTGTAGTATGGCAGGGACGTAACCGTGACAACCCCAAGAGCACAGACCCAGATCAAAAATCCGGCCATCGAGATCACTACCTGGATCCAGTCCCTGACATTTTCGGCTATCCAGAGGTAAAGAGCGGTGCTGATAACACCGGCAAGGAAGATCCACCGGGCAACAACCGGATACCAGGATTCAGAGCCGGAGAGGTAATACGTAATCCCGTACACTGTGATGAAGAGAGCGACGGTCTCCACCGGGATATATTTCACCAGGCGTTCGCGATAGGTATCCATTCGTAACTCCCCGCCACGGTCTTCCCCGGCCTTCGTGTTCAGTGCATCATAATTCCGCTTAGATACAATAAGCCGCAAACCCACGCGCCTCAGGCTTCCCTTTTTACCAGTTACAGTAAATAAGTTCCGTTCACCTGAAGCAGTTCATCAATCCAGACAATCGGGTATATCGAATCGAAAAAAGGTATACGGGCAAAATTATGCCGCGGTTCGTTTCTTGATCATCTCGAGGGCTTCGAATGCTTCCCGGCGTACTGCCACGTTATCGTCCGTGAGGAGGCCGGTGAGGTGGTCGACGGCCTTCTGGTCACCGATCTCGCCAAGGAGGAGTGCTGCCCGTTTCCGGACATCACTCTGGTCGTCTTTTAAGACCATGATCAGGGGGGTTGTTGCCGGCTGGCCGAGCATCCAGAGGGCTTCCATCGCACCGGTCCGCACCCGGGTCTCACCCTGGCGGAATACCTGCATGAGCGGGGCAATTGCCGGGACGCCGAGCGCTGCCAGGGCTTTGACTACTTCGATCCGGACGATCCTCTCAGGATCGTCAAGCAGAACAATGATGGGTGCGATTGCCCGTGTATTGCCGATCTGCCCGAGCGCTTCAACAGCTCCCCGGCGGATACCTGGGTTGGCATCACTGAGTGCCTGGATGAGCGGTTCCATTGCCTGTTCACCAAGGGTTACCAGCGCCAGAGAACTCCTCCGGCAGACATCCTCGTTAACGTCCACAAGTGCCAGGATCAGGGGCTCGATAGCCGGCTCACCAAGAGAAACAAGGGTGGCCATTGCTGCCGTGCGGACATGTTCCCGGGTATCATTAAGGGTCTCGATTAGGGGGCGGACAGCCATTGCATCCCCGATCCGGCCGAACGCGACGGCGCACTCGTACCGTACACCAGGATCAGCATCTCTCAGGCACTCGATGAGCGTCCCAATAGCCTGTTCCTCGCCCATGATACCCAATGCCTGAACAGCCCCCCTGCGGATGAGCGGGTAGGTGTGTTTTGTTGCCTGCATGAGAGGGCCTACGGCGGGTTCACCGATGAGCTGCAGTGCCCGGATTGTTTCCTGCCGTACATCGTCCCGCGGCTCGTCAAGTGCCCTGATCAGCGGTTCTACAGCCGGCTCGCCGATTTTGCCGAGCGTGTCCGCCGATCCCCTGCGGATGATCCAGTACTCGTCCTTGAGGCCGCCGATGAGCGGTTCAATGAACGGCTCACCGAGATCTCCTACTGACCTGACGGCACTCCACCGGGTGTCGAGATCGCCCTCGGTCAGTGCCTGGAGGAATTTTTCAGAGCGCTCTTTCTGTGCACGGAGACGCGCTTCCTGGTCTTCCCCATCCTTCCCGTCCTTGCCCGATTTGAACAGGTTCAGGAACTTTTTGGTGATGCCCATATAGTACTCCGAACGATTGTTTGGATAAAATCCCTCAAATAGGTATCGGATACCCAATTCATCGTTTTCTGGCGCGTCCGCCATTTTTTGGCCCTGATTCAGGAAACAGGATGAAAAATCCAATATTTCTCCCGGAATCGCAGGAAGGCGTAAAAAAGAGGGGGCGGTTATGAAGTGAAACCGACCGTGAACTGCGAAGACCCGGATCCTGTCGAGGGCACATCGCTCACGGATATCGTGTAGATCCCGGTCGGCATCGTGCTATCAATCGTAAACCGGTAACTCCAGGTATTCTGCGCAGTTACCGAAGCCGTGCCGAGATCAACCCCAGAGGAGAACCTCTCCGGCCCCGACAGGACGAGCTGGACATTCCGTGCCCCTGTTGTGCACATGCCGGAAAATGTGATAACATCTCCTGAATCAGCTGCATAACTGCTTGGGATGACGCTTACATCTCCGTTACCAATGATCCTGAATTCTTTCCTGTCGATTCCCGTTCCCGCCGAATCCTTCGCGACAACGGTGAAGGTTCCTGACTGAACCTTGGTTCCCGGGTTCCACGTATAACTCCACGCATTGATCGAATTGGTCGTCACCGTGTCGAGCACCACGCCATCGGCATAAACCCCCGGCCCGTACACCATCACGACAACAGATTTGCAGTTCGTACAGGTACCGTAAAACATGATCGTGTCCCCGACAACCATCTGCTCCCTGCTGATCTGGACCGTTACCGCAGATGGCGAAGATGATGTTATGACAGGTTCAGTCACCACAGGCACCGGGCTTTCGGTCAGGGCCCCCAGAGCGGCAAAATAATACGAGGTGCCGACAGGCACCGAAACTGCCGATTTCCAGCTGGAATAACCATTCATGCGGTATTCAAGGGTGTGACTCCCAGGCTCGACTCCCGGGATCGTACCTGGGGTGGTCCCCATATACTGGTTGTCGAGATAGATCTCCGCACCGGACGGGGACGAGGTCAACTGGAGTGTGCCTTTTTCCAAAGGCTGATCCGCAACACACCCGGCAAGCAGGATGCCTGCTGCCAGGATACATATTACCATCTCGCGGAGCATTTCCATATCTTTAACCACTTACGATAATCGTTATTCCGGAGCCTGATATAGATTTGCAAACACCTGCACGGGGAAGGTCGTCCGGATTCCCGTTATCCCCGGAGTGTGGGCGAGGCATGACCTGTCAGCAGGTGCCAGCCAGCCTCAGCACTTCTTGTGCCAGGGCAATACTTTTCTCATCGTCAACCATCAGAGTGTCGAACCGGGAAGAATGGTTTACTTCAACGGGGTCCCGTATGTCCTGAATGAAGATGTCCGTAAGTCCGCTGTAGCAGTTGAATGTCCCGATGGAACTGGGCTCGAACCCGGCTGCCCTCATGAGGGCTCCTGCGGGGCCGCTTATAGGTGCGTTCCCGATGAACGGACTCACGGCAATGACCGGCTTGTTCCGCAGGGCCTGCTTTATGCCATCGCACGAGAGGATGGGCAGGATGCTCGTTATCGGGTTGCTGGGGCCGATTACCACCACGTCGCTCGCCTCTATTGCCGCCAGCGCCTCATCAGTTGCCTTCGGAGGCTCGCGGTAACTTCGGACAACGTCCTGGATCTCAATGAGCCCTTTTGCTCGGATCCAGTACTCCTGGAAATGGATCAGGCCAAGATCGGTCTTCACCTGTGTTGTGACTTCGGTATCGGTCATAGGCAGTACCGTCTCGCGGACGCCGAAACACTCACAGAGAATCGTTGTGATGTTGGTGAGGCGCATCCCGTTCCGGAGCATGTCCCCCCGGGCGAGGTGCACTGCCCGGTCCTTGTCACCGATGGTGAGGAACTCGTCGATGCCGAGACGGGTGGCTTCCTCGTGGGTCGTGAACGTGTCGTTCCGGACACCCCACCAGGTATCAGTATTGAGGATGCCGGCAAAGAGGTACATCACGGTGTCAACATCCGGCGAGATGTGGTTTCCCGAGATCCAGATGTCCTCCGCGGTATTGACAATAACGGCAATCTCGTGCCGGTCCATCACTTTCTGCATGCCCCGTAAAAGCTTCGGGGTTCCTGTACCTCCGGAAAGGAACGTGATCATTACTAGAATACTTTTATGCGATGTATATGAAGATTCTTAGAGTGAACTTGTGAAGATCATCAAGGACCCGGTCCACGGCTATGTTGAAGTGGAGGATTTCGCCCTCGCCCTGCTCGATTCCCCCCCGCTCCAGCGTCTCCGCTACGTAAGGCAGCTCGGTTTCTCTTATCTCGTATATCCCGGTGCAAACCACACGCGCTTTGAACATTCACTGGGAACGATGTTCCTTGCCGATGTCGCCTGCCGGAAGTTCCTCCTTCCTGATGAGGAGCGCACGCTGGTCACTGCAGCAGCTCTCCTTCACGACATAGGTCATGGTCCTTTCTCCCACGCGAGCGAGCCGCTGATGGAGATGTTCCTCGGCCGCACCCATGACGATATCGGGACAATTGTCGAGGCTCAGGTCGGCAATACCCTCCGGGAATGGGGTATCGATCCTGCCGAGCTCTGCGCGGTGGTTAAGGGCAAACACCCGCTTTCCGGTATCATTCATGGGGACCTCGATGTGGACCGGATGGACTACCTCCTCCGGGACGCGTACTATACCGGTGCACCATACGGGACTGTTGATGCACAGCGGCTTATCCGCTACCTGATACGGACGCCCGAGGGAACCGTGCTGGACGAGAACGGGATTAATGCAGCCGAATCGCTGCTGATAGCCCGGACCCTGATGCGCCCGAGCGTTTATTATCACCATGTCAGCCGTATCGGGGAGAGCATGTTCCAGCTCGCGATGCTCGAACACCTTGCCGGGAAAGGGGCGGAGGCGGCGCGTGCCCTCCTCACGATGGATGACGCAACCTGCCTGCATACGCTGCAAACATCAGACAACCCGGTCAGCCGTGACCTTGCCGAACGGCTGTACGGCCGCCGGCTCTACAAGCGGGCCCTGACCGCAGGCAGCGACCAGGTGAACATCGTGACATACCAGGAGGGAATAACGGTCCCGGCGATCCGTTCCTATGCTGCACAGATCGCGGAGCGCGCTGGCATCAGCCCGCACGAAGTGCTTGTCGATATCCCGTCCATCCCGAGCGAGCTCTCCCTTGGCGTGCGGGTGAAAAACCGGCATGCGGTTGTGGCCTTCGAGGAGATCTCCCCCCGCATCCGCACCCTCAACACCACCCGGCGCGACCAGTGGCGGCTCGGGGTGTATACCATCCCCGGATACTGTGATCGGGTTGCTGAGGCCGGTTGCGAGGTGCTCCACGTGAAAAAACCTACCCGGCAGGACACGCTTTTCTGATTTTTTTCACCTTCACGCAAGCATAAAATAAAATATAATATATTGCCCCCCAAACACTCCCGTATATGAAATATCGCGTTTTTGCCCTTTTCATGCTGGTAGTTGCTGCAACCTTCATCGCCGGCTGCACGCAGAGCACCGTCCCGGCAGCGACTCCGGCTCCAACGGTTGCAGCAGTCACTACGGCTGCCACCACAGTACAGCCCGCATTTTCATTAGGACAGGCTTATCTCAACGATCCCGGCGGGTACACATTTAACAGCGAAAAAGATGGTATGACAAAGGAATTCAGGGTCGATAATCCCTCATGGGGCTTTGAATTGAAGATTCAGCCACTTAATGAAGATTTACAATACTGCTGGTTCACGATGGATGTAACCAATGTTGACAGCGGCAACACGGAAACCTATGGTTTTGGCAGGCTGTATTCCATTGACAGACTGCAACTAATACCGATGTACAAAACGGGGCCTTATAAGATTACCATGAAGGGGAACCGCGTTAAGGTATGGCTGAAAGCTGCCATACGAGAGCCGTAAAACGGGGTAACCGGAAATGACCGAAGACGGGATTATCGTGATTGGGGGTGTAGTAGCGATAATAATCGCTCTTGCCATCACCCTCTGGAAGCTCCGGGAAGCAGAGCGGAAGAGTCATGAGAGCACCCATAAGTTGAAGGTCTATACCGATCTCCTCAACGCGATCACCGAACTGAACCTTGCTGGCGGCGATTCCTACAAGATGGACATCGCGAAAAAGAACCTTGCGATGACCCTCAACCGCCTGAACCTCATTGGGAGTTCCGGGGTATTGAAGAGCACCAACGACCTGTTGGATTTCTTAAACGAGCACAAGGACTACGACACGCTCCGGCTCCACAATATTCTCAATGCCCTGGTTATTGAAGCGCGCCGCGATCTCAACCCCTCGCACGCGAGAAAAGTCGAGGAGGCACACATCCGGTACCGCTTCTTTGCCCCTCCGAGAAATAAGTCCGGACCATAATAACAGCCAGGCACAATTCCCGGGCACAAACTCTTTTTTATCACCACTCCGACATTGGTATCACAGGAGTGGCTACTTTGGCAACCATGAAAAAAGAGATCGTAGTAGGGGTGACCGGTGCGAGCGGGGCCGTCTATGCCCGCCGCCTTCTCGAGGTTATCTGTAAGGATACCAAAGTACACATCATCGTCTCGGATATGGCAAGAAAGATCGCCAGCCACGAAGGGATCTCGTTTGACGGGTTCAACGCCGAGTATCACTCCAACGACAAGCTCTTTGCGTCCATTGCGAGCGGCTCGCACAAGTATGACGGGATGGTCGTGATCCCGTGCAGTTCCAAGACGCTTGCAGCCATCGCAAACGGTTATGCGGACAACCTGATCACCCGCACTGCCGATGTCTGCCTCAAGGAGCACCGGAAGTGCATTCTCGTTACCCGTGAGATGCCGCTCTCAAAAATCCACTTGAAAAACATGATTGCCGCCGAGGAGGCGGGAGCAACAATCATGCCCGCAAGCCCCGGGTTCTATCACAAACCGAAAAAGATCGACGATCTCGTGGACATGGTCGTTGCCCGGGTGCTCGACCACCTCGATATAGAACACAATCTCATACAACGCTGGAGCGGTTACGATGCGTGAATTTATCAAAAAAATGCAGGAAGCAGGGCTCGTTGTTGATGTAAAGAACGAAGTATCGGCAGACATGCAGGCACCGAAGATGGCGGCAACGACCGACAAACTCCTCTTCTTCCACAAGATCGGAGGCCACCGCGCGGTCATGAACCTGACCGCGAACAGGGCGTCGCTCGCACTTGCGCTGGGCATGGACGAGACGAAGATTGTAAAGACCCTTGCAGATGCGCAGTTCAACGGGAAGGTCACCGAAGATGGGACACTACCGATGACAAAGCCGGACCTGAACACACTCCCCATCATGCACCACTTCCCCAAAGATGCGGGGAAGTACCTCACCTCCGCCATCGTCTTCTCGCGTTATGATGGTGTGGAGAATGCTTCGATCCACCGGATGCAGGTGCTTGACGACCACCGCGTGGCAGCCCGGCTCGTAGAGGGCCGGCACACCCATGTGATGGTGAAAAAAGCCATCGCGAAAGGTGAGAAGCTCCCCATTGCCGTGACCATCGGGACGCACCCGGCGGTTACCTTTGCAAGCTGTACGCGGGTGCCAACCGGCATGGAGCTCCCCTATGCTGCCGAACTCATGGGCGGGGAACTGAAGGTGAAGCGGTGCAGCAACGGCATCCTCGTGCCCGATGCAGAGATCGTACTGGAAGGGTTCATCACGGCAGAACTCACCGAGGAGGGACCCTTCGTCGACATCACCGGGACCTATGACCCGGTCCGGATGCAGCACATTATCGAGTTCACCGGCATGTACACCAGGCCGGACTTCATCTACCACGGGATCCTGCCGGGCGGCGACGAACATAAAGTACTCATGGGTGCCCCTTACGAGCCGAAGATCTACAAGGCCGTGGCAGGAGTGACCGAGGTCCGGAACGTTGTCCTGACAAAAGGCGGCTGCGGTTACCTCCACGCAGTCGTCCAGATTAAAAAGAGTACACAGGGTGATGCGAAGAACGCGATCATGGCAGCCTTTGCAGCCCACACATCACTCAAGCATGTTGTTGTTGTGGACGAGGACATTGATCCCTGCAACCCCCAGGAGGTCGAATACGCGATTGCAACACGGGTTACCGGAGACCAGGACATCATGGTAATCACAGGTGTCCGCGGCTCCTCACTCGACCCGTGCCAGAAGGATGATGGCACGAACGTGAAGGTCGGGGTCGATGCAACCATGGTGCTCGGGCGCGAGTCTGACTTTTCGCGAGCCACGTGGTGACCTGATGCAGCTCGATAACAACGACGAACGGATCATTGCCGGCGAACAGGGCGAGACGAAACAGAAGATGCTCGAACTTCTTGTTGCACTCGGGAAGGTTTTCGGTGCCGAACAGCTTGTCCCGATCAGGAGTGCGCAAGTGAGCGGGGCGTCTTACAAGACCATCGGGGAGTATGGCCTCCAGTGGCTCAACACCCTCGATGCAAAAGCAGTTGTCCCTGCCATCCTGAATCCAATCGGCATGCCCCGCGAACGGTGGCAGGAGATGGGAATCAGCAAGGACTTTGCAAAAAAGCAGCAGGCTGTGGTCGAGGCCTACGCACGGCTCGGGATTGCCCTCGAATGCACCTGCACGCCGTATTACCTCCGCGAGACCACGTATGGCGACCACCTTGCATGGTCGGAATCATCGGCGGTCTGCTACGCGAACTCGGTCATCGGCGCCCGGACGAACCGCGAGGGCGGTCCCGGTGCCCTTGCCGCAGCCCTGATAGGCAAGACTCCCTGCTACGGGTTCCACCTTGCAAAAAACCGGAAACCGCAGGTGGCAATATCGGTGAAAGCCGATACCGCGAAGTGGTCAACCGCGGATTACGGTGCGCTCGGGTACCATGTTGGTAAACTGGTCGGCAACCGCATCCCGTATTTTACTGGTATCCACCCTGAACCGGACGGGCTCAAGGCACTCGGAGCTGCGCTGGCGGCAACCGGCGCCGTGGCACTCTACCATGTCGAAGGCGTGACGCCGGAAGTACAGAAGAACCATTATAATGTTGCCGGGCTTGAAACGATCCCGGTCGAAGGAACCGAGGTCAGGAAACTCTTCAAAGAATGTCCGGTGGAAGCCGTAGCCCTCGGCTGCCCACACTGCTCACCGGAAGAACTTGCAATCATTGCCCGGCTACTGAATGGGAGGGTTGTCAGAAAACCGCTGTACGTTTTTGCCTCGCAGGGAGTGATCGTGGCCAATCAGGAGACGGTAGATGCCATTGAGAAGTGCGGTGCCCGGGTCTTTGCCGACACCTGCATGGTCGTCTCACCGGTGATGGAAGAGTACAACGGGATTATGGTAAACAGCGGAAAGGCGCTCGCGTACGTGCCGGACATGTGCAAATCGCCGGCCCGGATCGGGACAACCGAAGAGTGCCTGAACGTAGCAACAGAGTAAGAGGCCACTCCATCCCTAAAAAAGAAGGAGCCATTAAAGCGCAAGCAGGATCTTTTTGATCTCCGCGACCGCATCCGGTGACGGGTTGCAGCCCGGGCTTACTCCTTCACTATGAGACAGGATCTTCCGGACTGTGTCCCACTGCATCTTACCAAAGGGGATCGAATCCCACTGCTTCTGGTCGATCTTGTTCCACGTGCACTGCAGCACGTGTCTCAAAATACCAATCTCCTCCACCTTAAGCGACCGCCATGCCGGTCCAAGGCCCTGCTGCATCAGCTTCACGGCATGTTCCACCCTTTTTTCACGGTGGACATGGTACATCCTCCTCCCGATCTCAGCCTGCGTCACATCCGGCATCATTTCCGCCTCCCCCCACCATCCAAGGTATGATGAGTCAGTCCCCTTTCACGGCCTTATACGTTACGGAAGCCCTGAACGTCACATTCTCCGGCCGGGAATCTCCTTTTGGGCAGGTAGTTTTATCAGCCGGCACCTGTATAGATCCAAAAAAAACCGTTATGTCCAGCGCAACTGAGGACAACCTGGGGAGGAGGCGGTTCCTGCTTCACCGGGACAAGGCGGTCGAGCATGCAATAGAGAGGATACGCCGTTCACCAGGTGCTGAATGGGAAACCCTCACTCCGGAAGAGCGGGCAGGTCTGAAAACTACCCTCACCGAGATCTGGGACAACTGCGGCCGCGACCACTGGGAGCAGTACTGTTTTTCAACACTGACGAAACTCGACATCCTCGCGCTTATCGCCCTTGTTAACGAGATGCGGGGCCGGCACGACCCGGCCTGCGGGGCAAAATCTGAAGTCGAAGCCATCCTGCTATCCTGTAATCGTGATCATCCCCCGCAATAAAACAAGTTTTTTGGCCAGTTTTCTCCAGATAGGTTAATATAAGGGAACTCCGTTAGGTTCTATCATTGGGAGGAGTTTAAGAAATGGTTGGTTGGGAAGTTCCCATCGGAGCCGCCATCGCTTTTGCCGGTGGTGCCATTGGTACTGGCTGGGCCCAGTCGCGGATCGGTGCCGCAGGGGCGGGGGCAATTGCAGAACGCCCCGAGACAGCCGGAACGATCATTATCCTTGAGGCTATCCCGGAGACCCTTGTCATTTTAGGTTTTGTCGTTGCAGCCATGATCCTGCTCATGGTGGAATAGCCGGAACTGCTGCTGTACCTTTAATTCCCGTGTGCAGGGGGGGTATACCGGTACCGGAACACCAAAGGGGGATCGGACAATGGCCTATGAAGACCTGTTGAAATCTGTTGAGGAAAGCGCACAGGAAAAGGAGCAGGAGCTCCGGAAAAAAGCTGCTCTTGCCATTGAGGGAATAAAGGAACGGGCTAAGAGGCAGGCGGAAGCGGTCCGACAGGCATCGGTCGACGAGGCAAAACGGTCTGTTACTACCGAGCGGAACAAAATGCTCTACCTCATCAAAGCGGAGAACAAAGAGCAGTTGATAAAGGCCCGGGAGTCTGCGTTTGCAATGGCATTTCGCGGGGCAGAGGCACGGCTTAAGGACCTGCGGGCAGACCCGAAGTACCCCGTGATTTTTGAAAAACTCTTCCGTGAGGCAACAAGTACTACCGGGGACGAGCCTTTCCTGGTCCACGTAGACCTCCGGGACGAGGCGCTCTGCAAAAAGACCCTGGCTGCCCTCAGCCTCAAAGGTGAGATCCGCACTGACCTGAAGACCGCAGGAGGTGTTGTCATCAGCATGCATCGCAATACTGTCGGGATCAAAAACACGGTCGAATCCCGCCTCGAACGGGCAAAAGAGCATAACCGCCACACGATTCATGCGATTCTGTCCGGTGACTGACCATGGACTACGGGTATATCAATGCACGGATGCGGGGGATGAAGAGCCGGCTCCTCTCCCACAGTACCCTCAATGATCTGGTAACCCGGCCGGACCTCGACTCGCTCATCACCGATCTCGAGAACACTCCCTACAGGGACGAGATCATCAAGGCAAAGGGGCAGATGACCGGGATTCTCTGCATCGAGTACGCCCTGCGGGAGAACTTTACCCACACGTTCCGGAAGATCCAGAACTTTGCAAAACAGGAAGAGGCAGAGCAGTACATCGTCATCTTCCTCCACCGCTGGGATGTCCAGAATATCAAAACGATCCTCCGCGGGAAGAACATCCACGTGACGAACGAGGAGATCCTCAGCTGTCTTGTTCCTGCGGGAGAGATGGACCAGGCAACCCTTCAGGAACTCCTCAAACAGCCCGATGTGCGGGCAGTCATCGACATGCTCGCCACATGGCGGATCCGGTACGCAAAGTGTCTGACGGAAGCGTTCCCGGAGTTTTTCAGGATAAAAGATCTTGCCGTTCTCGAGTGCGCACTCGACCGGTATTATTACACCGACGCCATCGACTCGGTCAGGGTCCCGGGCTACAACAACCAGATCATTCGCGACTTCATCCAGCTCGAGATCGATGTCACGAACATCAAGACCGTGCTCCGGATGATCCGGGACCACGTGGGCCCGGACGATGCACGGCGTTACCTCGTAGGGGGCGGCAAAGAGTTCGACGAACGAAAGCTGAACCACATGCTCACGCTTCCGGCCATCGAGGACGTGGTGAAATATCTCGCTGCCACCCCATACCGATTCCTTGCAGACATCCCCGAATCGGCAATCAGGACCCAGAGGATCTCGGTTATCGAGAAACAGCTCGAGCGTTTCCTGATCAAAAAAGGTGTGGGGGCATTCCTTCTCGAACCTTTGAGCGTCGCCTCGGTTATCGGGTATTTCTGGGCAAAGTACAACGAGATCACCAATATCCGGATCATCTCCCGGTGCAAGACCGCTGATGTCTCCCCGGACCTTCTCAAGGAGGAACTCATCTATGTATAAACTCGTCGTTGTGACGGACAGTGACCGGGCCTCGGGGTTCCGGCTTGCGGGGGCAGAGGTGCTGGAAGCAGGCACCCTGGATGAAGTAAGAAAAGTGATCCCGGAACTGCTCTACCGGGACGATATCGGGATTGTTGCCGTCAATGAGGAGTTCATGCTCTCGCTTGACGAGAAACTGATGGACCGTATCGAGAAGATGCACCGCCCGCTCATCATCCCCCTCCCCTCGAAATCAAAGGAGGTTGACCGGAGGACATACATCGAGCGGCTTTTGAGGAAGGCAATCGGGTACAACATCGTTTTGAAGAGGTGAGGATATGATCACGGGAAAAATTTTAAGAATTTCTGGCCCCGTCATCATCGCCCGTGACATGAAAGGGTCGAAGATGTATGACGTGGTCAAAGTCGGCGGAGAAGCCCTGCGGGGAGAGATTATCCGGCTGGAAGGTGAGGACGCGGTTATCCAAGTGTACGAGGACACGACCGGCCTCACCATCGGAGAGCCGGTCCAGAATACGGAGCAGCCCCTGTCCGTGGAACTCGGCCCCGGCCTTCTCTCATCAATCTATGACGGTGTCCAGCGCCCCCTGCCGGTCCTCAGGGAGAAGAGCGGGGATTTCATCGCCCGTGGCATCTACGCCCCCGGTCTTGACCTGGAGAAGAAGTGGGAGTTTGTCCCCGTTGCCAAAAAAGGCGACAAAGTCATCGAAGGAGATATTCTCGGCACCGTGCAGGAATTCCACTTCGTTCATCGGATCATCGTTCCTCACGGAGTGTCCGGGACGGTAACAGAGATCGGAGCCGGTTCGTTCAAGGTGGAGGATACGGTCTGCACTCTTGATCAGGAGATCCGTCTCTCCATGATGCAGGTCTGGCCGGTCCGTATTCCCCGCCCACACAAGAAGAAACTCGACCCCATCCTCCCACTCATCACCGGCCAACGGGTCTTTGACTGCATCTTCCCGGTCACGAAAGGCGGCACAGCCATGATCCCCGGAGGGTTCGGGACAGGCAAGACCGTCTCTGAGCAGACGCTTGCCAAGTGGTCCGACACACAGATCGTGGTCTATATCGGCTGTGGCGAACGGGGCAACGAGATGACCGATGTTCTCGCAGAGTTCCCCGAGCTCGTTGATCCGCGGACCGGTCTCCCCTTAATCGAGCGGACGATCCTGATCGCCAACACTTCCAATATGCCCGTTGCCGCCCGTGAGGCATCCATCTATACCGGGATCACCATCGCCGAGTACTTCCGGGACATGGGGTACGATGTTGCCCTGATGGCGGACTCGACCTCCCGGTGGGGAGAGGCGCTGCGTGAAGTATCGGGCCGGCTCGAGGAGATGCCGGGCGAGGAAGGGTACCCCGCCTATCTCGCGACACGCCTCTCGGCCTTCTACGAGCGGGCCGGCAGGGTCATCTGCATGGGTTCCGTGGACCGGAACGGCTCGGTCACGGTCGTAGGAGCAGTCTCACCACCTGGAGGCGACTTCTCGGAACCGATCACGCAGAACACCCTGCGGGTCGTCGGGACATTCTGGGCGCTGGACACGAACCTTGCCTACCGCCGGCACTTCCCCTCGGTCAACTGGATCAAGAGTTACTCGCTCTACCTCGATTCCATCGGGGACTGGTACGTGAAGAACGTTGCCCGGGACTGGCGGGAGCTCCGGGAGAAGACGATGTATCTCCTCCAGAAGGAAGTTGAGCTGCAGGAGATCGTCCAGCTCGTGGGTCCCGATGCCCTGCCTGAGAGCGAGAAGGCGATCCTCGACGTGACCCGGATGATCCGCGAGGACTTCCTCCAGCAGAGCGCGTATAGCGACTCTGACTCGTTCTGCCCTGTCGAGAAGCAGTACCTGATGCTAAAAGTGATCATGGAATACTACGAGAACGTGAACGTGGCAATGGGCAGGGGCGTTGCACTCCGTCAGATCCAGGCGCTTCCGCTCAAGACGGGGATCGGGCGGATGAAGGAAGTGCAGGATACAAAGGAACTGCAGACGTTGATCGACGATATCGGCAGCCGGATGCGTGCCCTCGAGGTGGAACGATGAAACAGGTACCGCTCATCACAAGGGAGTACCGGACGATCGATTATGTTTCGGGCCCACTCATCTTTGTCAACAACGTGAAAGGCGCCTCTTACGGGGAGATTGTGAAGATCCGGCTTCACGATGGCGAGGAGCGGACCGGACAGGTGCTGGACATATCGGACGAACACGCAGTGATCCAGGTGTACGAGGGGACACGGGGGATCGACACCGATGTGACCACGGTCCGGTTCCTGGGCGAACCCGCCCGGATCAATGTGTCGCCCGACATGCTGGGCCGGGTCTTCACCGGGGTAGGTAAGGCCAGGGACGGCCGCCCGGACATCATCCCCGAAGCGGTGCTGGACATTGCCGGTATGCCCATCAACCCGACAGCCCGCGATAAGCCGGCCGATTTCATCCAGACCGGGATGTCCGCCATCGACGGGCTCGATACGCTCGTCCGCGGTCAGAAGCTCCCGATTTTCTCCGGCGCGGGACTTCCCGCGAGCAAGCTCGCGGCCCAGATCGCCCGGCAGGCAAAGGTGCTCGGAGAGGGAGAGCAGTTCGCGGTAGTCTTTGTCGCGATGGGCATCACCCACAAGGAGGCCTCGTTCTTCATGCGGGACTTCGAGCGGACAGGAGCCCTCGACCGCGTGGTCTTCTTCATGAACCTTGCCGATGACCCGACAGTCGAGCGGCTCGCCGCCCCACGGTGCGGGCTCACCGTTGCCGAGTTCCTTGCGTTCACCCACAACCTCCACGTTCTCGTAATCCTGACGGACATGATCAACTATTGCGAAGCCCTCCGTGAGATCTCGACTGCCCGGGAAGAGGTTCCCGGCCGTCGCGGGTATCCCGGTTACATGTACACCGACCTCTCGACCATTTACGAGCGGGCGGGGAGACTCAAAGGCCGGTCCGGGTCGATCACCCAGATCCCGATCCTGACCATGCCCGACGACGACATTACCCACCCGGTCCCCGACCTGACGGGCTACATCACCGAGGGGCAGATTGTACTTTCCCGCGACCTCTTCCGCCGGGGTGCCGACCCACCGGTCGATGCCCTGCCCTGCCTCTCACGGCTCATGAACCTCGGGATCGGGACGGGCAAGACCCGTGAGGATCACCGGGGAGTTGCTGACCAGCTCTATGCCAGCTACGCCTACGGCCGCGACCTCCGCCGGCTCGTTGCCATTGTCGGGGAAGAGGCACTCACGGATCTGGACAAGCAGTACCTGAAATTTGCTGAAAGATTCGAGAAGGAGTTCATTACACAGGGGGATGATGATCGCTCGATTGAGAAGACACTCGCTATCGCGTGGGACCTGTTCAGCATCCTGCCCGAGGACGAGCTGAAGCGGATTAAACGGGAATTTATCAAAAAGTACCACCCGGCATACGCGGGGATACTGGAGGGATAAACCATGGAACAGGTCAAGCCCACCCGGATGGAGCTGATGAAGAAGAAGGCTCAGATCCGGCTCGCGGAGCAGGGCCGCGATCTGTTGCGGGAGAAGATGGACGCTCTTATCCAGGAGTTCTTCAAGATCCTTGCCAATGTCTCCGACTCGCGGGACGAACTTGAACAGGTCTCGAAATCAGCCGACCTTGCCCTCCTCATTGCCCAGGCCACCGACGATCCGGTGACGTTGAAGTCAGCAGGGTTTGCCACCCGGCGCTCGATCACGGTGGATATTACCGGCAAGAACATCATGGGCGTGCCGGTCCCGGTCATTGAGAAGAAGCGGGTGTCGAAGACCATGCTCGAGCGGGGTTATGGCGTGATTGCGACGAGCGCCCGCATCGATGAGACGGCCGAGCGGTACGAGGCGGAGCTCGACATTCTTATCAAACTCGCCGAGACCGAGACTGCCATGCGCCGGCTCGGGGCCGAGATCCAGATGAGCCGAAGACGCGTGAATGCCCTCGAACAGATCCTGATCCCCGAACTGAAGAGCCAGGCGAAATACATCAAGAACGCCATCGAGGAGCGGGAGCGGGAGGACCTGTTCCGGCTCAAGAAGGTCAAGAGCATTTTAGAGAGGAAGAAAAAGAAGGTGACGGAGAAAAAGCGGGACGCGGCGGCCGGAAAGATGTGATGTGTCCGTGAGGGATGATCATCTCCCCACTTCGGTATCACGACAGATCGGTTTATTTCCTTCAGTCCCTGACAACCGGTCAGTATGACGTTACCGCACTCTGAAGAAAAACCAGGTGATCTCGCCCATAACGAGAAAAGAAAAGCAATCCTGAAACCTCTTATTACAATCCTTGTACTCGATGCGATTGCCGTTGGCTGGTTTTTTGCCCTGACCCCTCGGCTGGAATGAGATGCACTCCTGGTTCTCGTTGTATGGGTAGCGGGAATAACCGGTTTCTATTTCCAGTGGAAACTAAACGCAGATCAATGTTTGATGTGAAAAATCCACTCGATCCATGAAATGAAAACATGGATCTTCTGCTATCCAAATTCAGAAATTGTTTTGCAGTATCCTGCATTTTCACTTGAACTTTGATTTTTAAATGGTAATCGCGATCACGATTGAAAATCGTTTGCAGATCAACCAGACTTTGATTTTTATTTTCAATCAAACCCTGATTGAAATTATTCAAGCAGACTTCGGTTGAAAATTTTTAACCGGACCTTGATTGGAAAACGGCTCTGTAATTTTACTTGTCTTCGTAGACTGATCCCCCGGACTGATTCAGATGTACTTAACTTTTAGCTATCAGACCTTGATTGGAAAATTTTCGGCAGACATTGATGAAATTTTTTTCATCAAACTCTGATTTTTTAATTTTCATCGCGATCATGATCGCGATCGAAAACATGATCCGGATCGATTGGGATCCGATTTGGATTTTTCAGGCAGACCCTTAGGAAAAATTAAAAATTACACAAACCGGTATGAGCCGTCCGGGATGGAGATCTCAAACCGGGCACCCTTTCCATACACTCCGCACTCCTGTATCGTAAAACCGGTGATGGACAGGATCTCCTTGACAAGGAACAGTCCGTACCCGGTGTTTTTGCCAAAACCACGGTCGAATATCTGCGACTTATCCTCATCCGATATGCCTTTCCCGTTATCTTCATAGACGAGGGTAAGGCCCGATCCATCCTTCTGGTATCCGAAAGTGATTGTTGTAACCTTTCCTCCATGACGAAGGGAATTATCAACGAGATTGAGATAGACCTTCTCGATAAGAAGGTCGGTGAACAGCTCCAGTGTCCCGGTATTGATTACCAGTTTGGCTCCTTCACGATCTGTTGTGATCAGCGCCTTGTTCACCATCACTTCGACATTTGTCCATCTGGGTGGCTGAAGACCGATATTCTGGTAGTCCCGGGTGAAGGTGATCTGCCGGCGTATCGTATCTGCGATCTGCTCTTCCTGCAGCACCAGCTCCCGCATCTTATCATCCACGGACTGTTTCTTCATGTAACCCAGAAAGAGGGACAGGGCATTCAGCTGGTTAAGGATGTCATGCCGGGTTACACTGTTGAGAAGCATGATCTGTTTGGTGGCTTTCCGGACCGTGTCCTCCGCCTGCTTCCGTTCAGAAATATCATGGATTACCCCGAATATGATATTGTTAATCCGGTCATACTCGGCAATTGAGTGAATGGTAATAATGGAATCGTCCGTCGGCCTACGGATTTTATATTCGATGTTATAGGGTTTGTTTTCTGCAACAAGTTCCCTCAGGGCAGCCTCCCGCAATGGGAGGAACTCTTCCATAATAAGGGAATCGAAACGGGATATCGGGTATTCATGTTCCCCAAGACCCAGGAGTGTCTGTGCACCATCGGAAAAGATCACCCGGCGGGTATTCGGGCGGTACTCCCAGTTTCCGAAGTTTGCCACCTCCTCGGCCCGTGTGAGCCGGGCCTCATTCTTGAAAAGCGCCTCCTCAGCTTTTTTATGCTCTTCTATCTCTTTCTGGAGGGCATCATTGGTCTTGACCAACGCCGCAGTACGGAGCCGCACCCGTTCCTCGAGTTCCTGCTGGTATTCCATCATTGCTGTAATATCTTCGAGAAGGATGCCTGCGCCATGTCCCCCACCATCAAAGACAAGCGGGATCACTTTCATCCGGAAGTAGCGCTTCTCATCCCCGATTTCGGCGAGGAGTTCAAAGTTACTGGCATTCCCGTCAATGGCCAGTTTCAGCGCGGTCAGATGCTCTTCTGAAAAGTATGATGCAACCAGCGAATGTTCAATTTTGAGACCCTTGATCTTCTCACGGCCAAGGTGAAAAACATCCAGGAAGGGTTCGTTTACTTCACGGATGAAGAGCTCATTGTCCAGGATCATGATCAGATCTGATGCAAGACTGAGCAGGTTCGTGAGCGGGAGACGCTGGGTGAGATAGAACAGTTTCGCCCGGCCGAGTTCACGCAGTTCTGCCTGGCCGGATACTACCATATTATTGAGGTATTTTGCAGCGGTGGCCCTGCTGATAGAAAGAAGCCGGGATACCTCATCAATGGTCAGCCCTTTAGGATAGCTTCTGAGTATTGTTATGATTCTGTCCAGTTCGCTCTCTTTCTGACTCATAATCCGATTATATCAATCAATAATTAGATACGAACAATATAAATTATTGTTGGTTATCATTAAAAATTAACATTAATGGTTTACATTAATGATATTCATTGTAGGAAATATTTAAATAATTTAGGTGAAAATTGATACTTGCCACAGGAAAAATGCTGTATCGGACGTGTGGTTTACAAACCAAACCGTTGTGCATGAGGATTTTAGTTTCGCGGTATCTCCACGAACCGATCCCGCGATGCGCAGCAGGATCGGGTGATGGAATCAAGTGCAGGAAATAACTGGATCGAGTTGCTCCGGATGTACTACGACATCCGGATGTTCGGGTTTGTGGAGTGTCCGGTCCTGGAAAAATAATTCCGGGAAATCGGATCTTGTTCAACCTGACCGGCGCTCATGGGATTTCAGATAATCGTAAAATCCGGAAATGGACGAGGACGCAGGAATGTATCGCGCTTGGAAAAAAATCAACGACATACAGGTGTGCAGCCTTCTGTCGTTAGAGAGAACTAGGAAATAAACAATGGTGGAATGAAAGATGACGTTTATTGATGACATGAAAATTGGCAAGAAACTGATCGGCGGTTTTGCAATCGTCCTGATTATTATGGCCATTATCGCAGCGTACGGCTATATGAGCGCCCAGGATGCGGCCACGCGGTCAACGGAGATGTACAAAGACCGCCTGGTTCCCATTGAAAATCTAGGTACCGTTAACGGTGACTTCCAGACCATGCGAGCAGAAATCTATCGCTATGTCTATATACCGTCTTCCCGTACTGCCGGTGTCGCGACGTTCAACTCACTCAGGGACGATGTCAAGACAGAGATGGATGCATTCCGCACGTCACAACTTACAACAGACCAGAAGGCTAATCTTGCAAAGTTCGATACGAATTATCTGGTGTTCATTACTGAACTTGAGAAGCTCATGAAATCTGCCGATGCCGGTGATGGCGCGGCCGTTGATGCGGCTCTTTCTGCAGGCTCCCCACTCCTCAATGCCCGGGCTAACTCGGTCGATGCATATCAGGCGCTTATCCAGGCCAATGTCGACGAAGCAACCAGCCTTAACGCGGAATCGGCAGCAGCAGCATCCGCAGCAGCATTGTACCTTGCAATTCTGTCCTTTGCTGGTATCCTGATCGGTATTGGCGTTGCACTCTACATGTCAAAGAGCATCACTGCTCCGATCGATCTGGTTGCAACCAACTTAAAGGAACTGAGTAAAGGGCACCTTGGCAACCGGATGAAGATGGACCGGAAGGATGAGATCGGGGACATGGCAGCAACCATGGACATGTTCTCAGAAGTCCTCCAAACGGAAGTAGTAGGAACAATGAAGAAGATTGCCGACGGGGATCTCTCAATGGAAGTGAAAGTCGCAGATGCCCAGGACGAAGTTGGACCTGCACTCAGAACAACCGTAGATTCACTTCGCGCACTGGTTGCTGAAGCGAATATGCTCTCGAAATCAGCCGTGGCCGGCCAGCTTGCAACCCGCGGTAACACGGACAAGTTCAAAGGTGGATATAAGGACGTAATTCGTGGAATTAATGAAACCCTCGATGGAGTTGTCCTTCCGGTCAACGAGGCCATGAACGTCTCCAATGAATATGCACAGGGCAACTTCACGGCACGGTTTAACGAGAAACTGACCGTGCAGGGTGACATGATAAAATTCAAGGACGCGCTCAACAACATCGGCATCCAGGTCTCGAAAGTAGTAGGAATCATCAATCAGCAGGTTGGCGACCTTGCCGCAAGTGCTGAAGAGGCAAATGCAAGTGTTGAGGAAGTCTCCGCAGGTTCTGCCCAGGTGGCAAAGAACGCCAGCGGTGTCAGCGTGAATGCCGAGAAAGCAACCCAGGGTGTCGAGCAGGTGCAGAAAGCTATGGAAGACCTCTCACGCACCATCCAGGACGTTGCCACCAAATCCGAGCTTGTTGCAAAGATCGTACAGGACACGACCAACTTCAGCAGGGAAGGCATGGAACTTGCCCAGAAGACCGAACAGGGCATGCAGGGCATCACCAAATCATCCAATGACGTGAACCAGATCATTGGCGAGATCAAGGACCAGATGGACAAGATCAGCGAGATCGTAAGCCTGATTACCGACCTTGCCAACCAGACCAACCTGCTGGCACTCAATGCCGCTATCGAAGCAGCACGTGCAGGAGAAGCCGGGCGAGGGTTTGCTGTTGTTGCAACCGAAGTCAAGTCGCTTGCAGTCGAGTCCCGTGCCTCTGCGGAACGGATCTCTGGTATGATTGACAACCTCCAGCGGCAGACCCAGAATGCTGTCGATGCAGTTTCTGCATCAAATGACGGTGTCAAGGAAGGTAGTGCTGCACTGCAGGAGACCCTCTCAAGCTTCAACAAGATTGTGACAGCAATCGACAAGATCAGCCAGAACGTAAGCGAGGTGGCAGCCGCAGCCGAGGAACAGGCAGCATCTGTTGAGGAAGTCACGGCAAGCGTCAACGAAGTTGGCGGGCTCATGCAGAACACTACGAGTGAGGCAACCGATGCCGCAGCCGCCAGCGAAGAGTCCAGCGCGGCAATCGACCAGATCTCCAAAGTGGTGGCAAATCTCAACACCATCGTAGACAAGGTGACAAAGGAAATATCGAAGTTCCGGGTTTGATGCGGGGACCGATTACCATGACAAAAACATCAGTCGAAACCGCAAACTCCGGTGCTGCGGCCGGACCGGCAACAGGTTTGCCGGAGACCCTTGCACGGAAGGGGCAGCACCAGGCAGGTAAACTTCAGGTTGTGGAATTCCTCTTGGGAAAAGAGCGCTATGCAGTAGACCTGTTTGATGTGCGGGAGGTGGTGGAATACACCTCTATCACCCAGCTCCCCAACACCCCCACATACATGAAAGGGATCATCGACCTCCGTGGAGAGATCACCACCATAATTGACCTCAAAGAAAGGCTGAACATTATGGAAAAATCCGACCAGCCGATCGAGAACAGCCGGATCATTGTCCTCGATGAGAAGATAACCAAAGCCAAGACCGGCATCCTGGTTGATGATGTGCTCGCCGTTTCAACATTCGAACGGACCGACATAGACGACACCTCGGCATCGGCAGGCAGTGAGGATGCGGCTATCCTTGGTATCATCAAGAAGAAGATCAAGGATCGGGAACAGGAACGTAACGAACTGATCATCTGGATCGATATCCGTCACCTGCTTCACGACATCGGGGAAGTATGATCCCCTTTTTTTGATTGCCTGAACGGGTTAAGAGGAACAGTTGGGAGGAAAACCGAGTATGTCGTCAGCATTGGAAATTAAAGAGATTATCTATCATTGCCAGTGCCGCCGTTTCGTCACCGGGACTATGGATACTCCCTGCACATGTCATGAATGCGGGAAGCGGCATGTGCCGACAGAGAAGTATGCGGGATCTTAACGTGGTGCGTGGCCCCGGAACAGCAGAATCTTCCACGGCCACTTGTGGTGGGATCGGGTTACGTTCGGGATTCCGGAATACCTGATGATTCGAGACATGGCCTTGCGGCCGCTATGCAATCCGGAGGCTGGGAGATGACCAGAAAGAACGATTACGATATTACCGGGTTCCCGGATTTTTCCGGTATGGGCTCTGGACTTAAATTCCCCCGAATGGTATCGGTCCTTCTCATTTTTAACAACCCGGTCGACCTCGACAGGATATGCCGTCAGCTGGAGAAGAATGGGAATATCATGGCGGATATCAGCGTATCCGATGAGGATGCGTTCCACCTCATGCATTATGTCCCGTTCGATGTTATTGTCACAGAATATCGCGCCAGAGAGCCGGAACAGCTCAGCTTTCTCAAAACAATGAGGAGCAGATCCATGGATATGCCCGTTATCTATTATTCCCGGTCACGGGATGCAGCAACTGAGGATGAGGCCCTACAGTACGGCTCGGTGTATTTTGTTTCCCGGATTGCTGCCATTCCTGCACCTGAACCGGATGATCTGTATCCTGTTATTATCCGGGTTGTGTCCATGAATACGATACAGGCTCCTTAAGTCTTGTCTGCTGCGATCTGATCCCTGTAGTGGGGGAGTACGCGTGATTCTTTTAGCAGTTCCTATTCCGACCCCTTCTTGTCTGTGATATCAGAAAAGCGGGCAAAAGAACCGGCAAAGGCCCCCAGGGGATCCTTTAAAGCGCTGACGGAGACCTGTAGCACGCGGACACTCCCGTCTTTATGCATGAATTTGCGCTCATAATTCTCATCAAGACCCTCCTTTCGGTTCTGCATCTTTAATGCGTTATCGGGGATCTCTCCGGGATCCATAAAATCTGTAATGTTCCTGCAAATCATCTCCTCCGTTGTGTACCCCAGCAGGTCCGCCATTTTCAAATTGACATACGTTGTGATAAATTGAGAATCCATTGCCCAGATTCCTTCGTTTGCCGTCTCAACAATGCAATGGAACCGTGCCTCGCTCTCACGCAGCGCTTTCTGGCTTATACTAATATCATTCAGCTGCTGCATGAGGATCTGCTCACGTGCTGCGATCTGGTTGTATGCGGCATTCAGTTCCTCATATGTATTTTTCAGCTCACGTTCGGCCTGGATCCGGAGCGTGATGTCCCGGATGACCCCAGCAACCCCGGCAGGCTTCCTCTCTGCATTATACAGGACCCTTGCCACGGAATGGATAGTCTTCGAACCGGAACCATCACCAGGATTAATGGTGTACTCAATATCATACGGAGCCCCGGTCTCAATGAGATCATGGATTGCCTGAACTACCCGTTCCCATTCAGGAATCTTTGCTTCAATCTCATGATGATGAATCAGGCTGTCCGCAGGCCGCTGGATCCCATATATCCTGAACGCCTCGTCAGATCCCCAGATCGTGCCGTTAGCGATGTTGAGCTCCCAGCTGCCGATCTGCCCCATCTCCTGGGCCAGGCACAGGTGTTCAGTGTAGATACGCTGTTCTTCTTCAGCCCGTCTCGATTCAGTGATATCGATGTGCGTGCCGATCGTTTTGTTCATGGGTGTACCGTTCTCATGCCGCAATGTCCAGCCGCGGGACCAGATCCAGATCCAGTGCCCGTCAGCATGCAGCATGCGGAAATAATTGTCGTAGATACCGGGCGATCCGGTCTCGAGATACTGTATAAAACGTTCAACTGCCTGATCCCGATCATCAGGATGGATCAGGTCGGTCCAGACCTCTTTGAGGTTTGCTGCACCGGACAGATCATACTGGCCCGCATCACGGCCGAGCAGGGAGAAATACTCCGGGCAACACCAGATGTAATTTCGATCCCGGTCATATTCCCATGCACCGGTTTTGGAGATGGTGATCAGGGACTTATACCGTTCAGCACTCTCACGGAGGGCAGTTTCAGTCTTTTTGCGATCCGAGATATCCCGGATGGATTCGATGGCACCGACGATTTTACCCTTCGCGTCATAGATGGGAGATGCGGTGATCCAGAAAAGGGCTCCCGCCCCGTTATTTCTTTCGGGAAGAAAAATTTCAGAGAATATTTTTTTTCCATATCGCAGGATATCCGGATACTTTGCTTCGGCTGCCGGGTCATCCTTCAGGATAAGGTCAATGAGCATGGGGCGGCGCTCATGATACGTAGAGAGAGCATACTCATAATTTCCTTTTCCCATGATATCACCGGATGGCACCCCGGAAAAATCCTCCATTGCAAGGTTCCAGGCGATTACGACACCACGGGCATCGATAGCAAACGTTGCATCGGGCAGGAAGTTGATGATGTCCGCTTCGCGACGTTCATGATCGCGGATGGTGGCTTCTGCCCGCCGTTGCTGAACCGCCTGCCGGATCTTATGAGTGAGTTCCGCAAACAGCGGTTCCGGGTCCCCGCCTTTCTGGAGATAGAAATCAGCTCCTTCATTCAGTGCCTGGATAACAATCTCTTCCCGCCCCCGTCCGGTGAAAAGGATGAAGGGGGTGGTATTTCCCATTTTCCGGATCTGTTTTAAAAACCCGATGCCATCCATGCCCGGCATCTGGTAATCCGAGATAATGGCATCGTAGTCCGTTGAGCCCATTACAGACAGTGCAGATTGCGCAGAAGTTTGGGTATCGACACTGAACGGACCCGATTCCTCCAGGAATATTTTTCCCATGGTAAGAAGAGCCTGTTCATCATCGACATAGAGGATCTTCATTTTATCTGGCATGATATCAGGTCCAGGAACCACTCAATGGTTTTTCTGCGATACATGTCCAATCCGGTCTCGTTTGGAAATTTTGCGGACGATCCACAAATCAGCACTCTCATCTTTACTGCGGGATGTGTGTGTGCTGGATCCAAGGAAATGTGCTCCCTTTACACCGGTGTAGTAAATGGAAGGAGGCGTGCCTGTCCCTGAAAGGTTTTTTTCAGGTTGTTATTCCGGACTTCTCTGGTACGATATCCTATTGGGACACCAGCATGAACTCTTCTCTTATTTGATATAAAAAAAGTAGGGCGAGGGAACTCCCCGCTCCGTTTGTTCATTCTGCTGTTCCGGGGTCACTCCCGCCCGATGTGGTTGAGTACCCGGTCCCAGACTACGAGGAGTCCCGGGATTATCACGTAGGCGAGCAGTCCGGCCCCCGGGATAGCGCAGGTGAGGGGGAGTTA
>JALOBP010000006.1:0-21095 GCA_023228295.1 Methanoregula sp. | reverse complement strand
GTGCCGTTACGGTGTTCGCCTCGTCCGAGAACGATGTGTGGGTCACCTGCTCGCGGCTGAAGTTCATGAAATAAATCTCGCCGTTGGCATCGTGGCACCGCAGGGTGGCCGCATACCTCTCATTCCTGAAATCCCGGACCGCGCTCATCGTGGTGTTGCGTGGGGTAAAATCTGCCATATTTGGTTTCCCCCGGTTTTATTATTTTTCGTTGGTGAGAGGTTCCCTGAACCACTCCTGTTTTGTGTCATCAGGGCCTTTGACAAACAGCAGGGACTGTGGGGATATAACGGATATTTCGGGAGGGGCATGCGGAAAATGTAAACGGGGCAGATTCTGCGATCAGTGGCCAGAATCGCGGCGGAAATAGTCCCAGGCCAAAAAAATAGGATGAGAACGGTTATGTTGCGGGAAGCTTGTGCAGGCCATGAGGATCTTCAGGTAGTCACCGGGCCCCGACAAGATCCCGTCCTCGTTCAGTCCCTGGACGAGGATGTCCGCGGTGATGGAGCGCGTTCCGACTGTGTCCTCCTGTGAGGTTTTACGGTGCCTGTCAGTAAAACCGGTGTTGTTCATCTGCGGTTCCCGTGCACCGGGTGAAGGGGAGACCCCGTTCCCAGCGTGCACTGCCATGTCTTTTTTGATTTTCAGCTTCATTGTCCTTTATACCAGATCTTGTGTTCCCCAGTGATACCTGCGAAAGCCTCCGCTCGTGTATGAAACAGTATTGAAGTCCTGCAGGACCAGTCCCATCATACCGGGCCTGCATACTTCAGTATATGCGTGCAGGTGCAGCCCTGCCGGTCGTGATCTCCGGATCATGGATACGGCAGGGTGCAGAGCGGGGGTTGCCGGAAAACGAAAGGGTAGAAGGTACGGCCCGGGTGTTCTTCGGGAGTCTCCCGGTGCCGTTGTTCGTGCTACGCGGTACAGCGGACCTCACATCCAACAGTCCGGGCATCACAGCCAGAAGCATCATCTCAATGACCATGGAACGTACCTTACGTTCCGCTTCGAAAGGTGTAGAAGCGAAGCGGCGGATGACCGTCATTAATTCGGTGGATGATATTTCTGGCATTGTGATTGTCTTAGAGATGATAATATTGTATATATACTAGTTGGTCGGGAGGGGCTGACACAGGAGAGATACAAGTCAAAACCCTTAGCGCACATCAATGTGAATAAACGGGTATAGACGGAGGATTGTTTGGAGCCAGCCGGGGGTAAAAATCTGGTGAAATCAAACCGGGAATGAGGTAACAGATTTCGAGAGGGGGTTGAGAACTTGTGCATATTGATCGTACATGGTTTTCGAGCCAAATCCCGCTTTTCCAAAATTTCAGGCGCAACCATGCCGCGATCAAAAACCGTTCCCCGTATCGATCGGGATCCGGTTTTTATCATATAATTGATACACGATTGAAGACCCGGTACGTATCCGGTATATTTTTCTACATAATTTTTTTACAAAATGAGTCAACTCCGGTTAACGCAGAGAAGGGGAGAATTCAGCTCCCATCTTTCCTCTCCGGCCCGGTCACCGCCCGGGAAAACGGCCGGTACTCCACGCCGCCGCCCTCGTAGAACTTGGAAAAGAACTCCACCAGGTGAAGACGGATAGAGTGAATGGACGGACTGAACATCGCCAGCGCCACATTGAGGGTGTGGAGGAGGACGGCGACAATGATACCAATGATTGCGATCCCGAATGCACCCGCGAGCTCGTTTGCCACGATCGCGAGGATCACGGAGGCCATGCCGATTGCCATCAGGCGGGCATAAGAGAGGATGTTCCCCACCGTGCTCATTACCTCGATTGCCCCGAATGCCCCTGCCCCGTAGATGATGAGCGGGAGGCCGACGATCATGAGGGCTGCCCCCCCGTACAGCAGTTCCTGCGGCCCCGCGCCGGATGCTGCTACGAGCGCAAGGATGAGACCGGAGATCGCAATGATCATTCCCGAGCGCTCGGCAAGGTGGTGCCGGTTCTTCAGGATGATC
This sequence comes from Methanoregula sp., assembly GCA_023228295.1. Taxonomy (GTDB): domain Archaea; phylum Halobacteriota; class Methanomicrobia; order Methanomicrobiales; family Methanospirillaceae; genus Methanoregula. The sequence continues at coordinate 19,096 of JALOBP010000006.1, read as the reverse complement.
GCGTTCCTTATGCCGAGCGAGAGGCCGAGGAAGACGTGGACCACGCCGACCGAGATGGCGAGGATGAGCATCGGGATGATTGCCTCCGCCCGGTTCCATGTGATACCCAGGACGTGTACCGGATGGAGCCAGCCCATGTTTTCCCCGAGATTGCCGAAGAACTCCCCGTAGAAGTACCCGAAGATGATGGCCGGTATCGCTGAGATGATGAACATCCCGGCAAGGCTCCGGGCAAACAGGACTTCGGGATACTTCTTCCGCACGAAGAGCCCGATGGCAAGGATGATGATCCCGTACCCGATGTCGCCGACCATGAGCCCGAAGAAGAGCGGGAAGAAGATCGCGAGGAGGGGCGACGGATCGACCTCCTGGTACTTCGGAAGGGAGGCGAGTTTCATGATGAACTCAAAGGGTTTCACCCATACCGGGTTATCGTACCAGCACGGGGCGAGTTTCATGTCCTCGCCCGTCACCCCCAGCTCGCGGATGACCACCCGGCCCCCGAACGTCTTTTTAAGGGAATCATGGGTGGAACGGAGGTGCCGCATTGGGATCCAGCCCATGATTACGAAGGTATAGGTCGAGAGCCCGAAGTTTGTATAGGCGCCCACCTCATCGTGGATATCCACGAGATGCTTCCTGAGCACCACCAGCTCCTGGTACCAGACCGACGAGAAGGTGGCAAGGCGGTTATCGATGGTGGCAATCTCTTCGGTTTTTTTTACCTTCTGCTCCTCGAGGAGCGCGAACATCTCGAAGAACGGCCGCCCGGTGTATTCCTTCGGAAGCCGGACCTCGTTGACATTCACCGAATAGATGAAATTGTGGACCTCCTCGGAATGCCACTTTGAGAAGACCATGATAGTGGCAAGGGTCTCCTCGTCCACCGAGGTTGAACTCATCTCGAAGTGGTTGTGGGTGATAGTCGCAATCTCCTTTCGTATGAGATCGATAACCCCGGCATGCACTTTCTGGATGAGCAGGATCGTGACCTCAAAACCTTCAAGCGTCGGGAGCTCCTTCTCTACAGGCTGGATAATAGAGAGGACCTTCGCGTACCGGTCAAGAGCCGTGATCGCAAGGGTCAGCTCGCTCTTCCGTGCCGCAAGCTCCCGTGTGGTGGTCTCGAGTTCGCGGATGACCACCTTTGCACTCCCGATAATCTGGTCGTAGCTCTTCTTCTCAAGAGAGGCCTGTATCGCTGCCTGGCGCTCCTTGTCGTCGGCTACGATTGGCAGGGTGGAGAAGATCGCCCGGATCTTGCCAAGCACATCCGAAATATTCTGGGCAGCATCCATCTTTACCGGCGTGAGATTGATCTCGCTTGGAAGAATCTCCTCGCTCGCGTTCTCGAGATGGACCGTCCCTGCATTATACAGGAGGTCAACTACACGGGATAATTCCTGTCTTGGCCCGATAACCTGGATACGTTTCATCTTTTGGAGCATGCCACTCCTCCCGAACCGTACCGGCTAATCCATGGTCACATAGCCGGTAATGGCATCAATGGCGCGGGGAAGGTTCTTCTCCCCTGTCGCTGCCGCAGCCTCACGTTCAGCAAAAGCCACCTGCTTCAGCGCTTCGATCTCGGCCTCGATCTTCCCTTTTCCTTCCCAGTAGAGCTTCTCGGCCTCGGTCTTTCCCGAGCCGTCAGCGGTGCAGAGCAGGGCTTCCGCCTCATTTTTTGCAGCCTCGACTTTTTGATCGGTCTCCGTTTTTACGCATTCGATCTTCTGTGCATACTCCTGCTCTTTCTCGCGAATCTGCTGCAACAGCGTCTTCTCAGTTTCCATCCCGTCCCCCCGCCCGGGTCATAATCCGTGCTTACGCTTCATTAAAGAGGTGACCCCGTACTGCGGCTCTTCATGCGCCGGCTCTTTCTTATCCGCATCCTCACCCCTGCTGATCAGGTTTTTTGCCCGGATGGCGGCCTCGTCCAGCCGCTCCCTGCACCGGTTTACGGCAGTGGTCTGTATTGATCTGAGGATTTTTGTGATATCCTGAGCCATGACTCTCGTCACCGGTTGTGATCAATTGGTCTATACCATTTGGTGAGCATATATACCTTCGTACCGATGAAAGAGGGAAAGAAACCCATTAATTTCCCGGTCGCCCATTATCTGCTACTGGCCGGTCACTCCCATTGCATGCCGGTACTGGGTGAACACGATGGATCTTCTGGTCAATGGTGGACTTCTGGTAATCTTCCTGCTCGTCCTGGTCCTGCCGTTTAAGGTAAAGCAGGTCGAGCACAACCTTGAGGTCTTCCTCTTTGCCTGCGGTGTTGCTGCCCTGACCATCGCGGGGTTCATGACAATCCCCGGCGAGACGACCGGCTGGAGCATAGAGATTATAAAAGAGGCGCTCCTTGCCCCGCTGAATATCACGAGTGTTTTTGGCATCCCCATCGGCATCGTCCAGATTGTCCTTGTAGTAGGTCTCCTCATCTACTGGTTCCACCACCGGCTGGAGTCGGCAATCGTCGGCATGGTTGATCGCTTCCCCTTACCTGCAATAGTATTCTGCCTTATCGTCATCCTGGGTCTTGTTTCAAGCATCATCTCCGCGATCCTTGCTGCGATCATTCTTGTCGAGATCGTCAACGCCCTCCCCATCGTGAAGAGGGCCAAGGTAGAGATCGCGGTGGTCTCCTGCTTCTCCATCGGACTTGGTGCGGGCTTAACGCCGCTTGGCGAACCGCTCAGCACCATTGTGATCTCAAAACTTGCCAGCGTCCCGTATAAAGCGGGCTTCATGTTCCTCTTCGACAACCTGGCCATCTACATCATTCCCGCCATCATCGCACTTGGTTTTGCAGGGGTCTTCTTCTTCAACCGGAGCCATACCTGCGATACAAAACTCGAGTGCATCATCGAGCGGGAGTCCATAACAGAGATCGTAATCCGGGCCGTCAAGGTCTTCCTCTTCATCATGGCACTCATCTTCCTCGGGGAAGGGTTCAAACCGCTCATCCTTGAGTATATCATCCACATCCCCTCTGCGGGGCTCTACTGGGTGAACATCATCTCGGCGGTCCTTGACAACGCTACGATTGCTGCAGCCGAGATCGGCCCCGCCCTCACACTCCAGCAGATCGTGAGCGCACTCATGGGACTCCTCATATCAGGCGGAATGCTGATCCCGGGTAACATCCCCAATATCATTGCAGCATGCAAGCTCGGGATCACGAGCCGGGAGTGGGCGGAAGTAGGGATACCGCTCGGACTTGTCCTGATGGCAGTCTTCTTTGTTATTCTCTTTGTGCCGGGATGGATGGGACTTGCGTAACTGAGGCCCGAAAGAGCATCTCGATAAAGCCGGAGGGTGATAAAGACACTCATGGGGGCTTCGTCTCGCGAACAGGATTTTGAACTGAAAAATGGAAACAACCTTGAGGGAACAGTACCAGATCAGTGATACATATGGCAGGAACAGGTGGAAATACGATAACAAACTGCGGGGAGATACAAAAGCAGGTTGCAGCCCTTAGCGATCCGTCCATCGACCTGCGGCATGCAGCAGTCTCGGCACTGCGGGATATCGGGGTACCGGCAGTTGCCCCCCTTATTGCGGCAATGGCAGAAGCCCGGGACAACGACCACCGTTGGTATCTGGCGATAGCACTCTCGCGGATCGGTGTACCGGCTATCGGTCCGCTGATAACCGCGATGGATGCCTACAAGAGCTCGGAGTTCCGTAAATATGCCGCAGCGGCCCTTGGCGAGATCGGTGTCCCTGCCATTGATGCCCTGATCGACGGTATGGCAAACGATGACCGGGAAATGCGGGGTTTCCTCTCGCAGGCCCTCTGCCGGATTGGTAAGCCTGCAGTCGAACCGCTCATCCGCAGGCTCGGAGACAATAATGAGACGATCAAGCAGTGCGCTACGCTGACGCTCTGGCAGATGGGCGAGACCGGGCTCCCATCGATGGTCGAGAAAATGCAGGACGGGGAATAAGCCACCCCGATCCCATTCTCTTTTTTCTTTCACGCCATTACCCGAACCCATAAATCCCCTGCCGCAAAACCCTACCAGTATGCTTGTGCTCTCACCCACGATGGAGGCTTACGAGAAGTCCCTGCTGGACGAGCTGCACCGTGCCATTGAGATAGCAAAGCAAGCCCGTTCCAAGGGCCTCGACCCCACCCTCGAAGTCGAGATCCCGATCGCGAGCGACCTTGCCGACCGGGTGGAAGTGCTGGTCGGGATTAAGGGAGTGGCCGCCCGGATCCGGGAACTCGAAGCGGAGATGTCCCGTGAAGAAGTCGCTCTCAGGATCGGCGACGACTTCGTTGCCCGGAAATTCGGGGAGAAGGACAACATGGAGATCCTCGACCACTCCATACGGACAGCAATGGCTCTCCTCACGGAGGGTGTCGTTGCTGCCCCTACGGAAGGAATTGCAAAGATTACTCTGGGCAAGAACGATGACGGGTCGCAGTACCTGATGATCTTCTATGCCGGCCCGATAAGGAGTGCCGGCGGGACGGCACAGGCACTTTCGGTGCTGGTCGGGGACTACGTGCGCCAGAAACTCGGGATCAACCGCTACGTGGCGCGGCAGGAGGAGGTGGAACGGTACATCGAGGAGATCCGGCAGTACAACTCGATCATGAACCTCCAGTACCTCCCGAGCGAGGCCGAAATACGGATCATCATCGAGAACTGTCCGGTCTGTGTTGACGGAGAAGCCACCGAACAGGAGGAGGTCTCGGGCCACCGCAACCTCGAGCGGGTGGAGACAAATACCGTCCGTGGCGGGATGGCACTTGTCATCGGTGAAGGTATTGCGGGAAAAGCCCGGAAACTTAAGAGCCGAGTCGAGAAGATGAAGATGGAAGGCTGGGACTGGCTCGACAAACTCATTGCCGGTGCGGCAAAGAGCGGAGACGGGGAGAAGACCGTCGGGATTAAACCCCTTGACAAGTACCTCCGCGATCTCATCGGGGGACGACCCGTTTTTGCCTACCCGATGAGAAAAGGCGGTTTTCGGCTCCGGTACGGAAGGTCCCGTAATACCGGGTTTGCGGCAGCGGGCATGCACCCGTCAACCCTCTACATTCTCGGGGAGTTCCTTGCTACCGGGACCCAGATGAAGACCGAGCGGCCGGGCAAGGCCTGCGGGGTCGTGCCGGTCGATTCCATCGAAGGGCCAACGGTCCGGCTCAGGAACGGGGATGTGCTCCGGATCGATGACGAGGCAACCGCAAAGCGGCTGGACGCAGGGATCGAGAAGATCCTTGACGTTGGCGAGATCCTCATCTCGTACGGGGAGTTCCTCGAGAACAACCACCCCCTCGTCCCTGCCGGCTACTGCTCCGAGTGGTGGCAGCTTGACGTGGGGCCGGAAGTCAGGCCCCCGAAAGACGAGTGTGAGGCGCTGGCGCTTGCCCGAACTGGCGTTTACCTCCACCCGGATTACACGTGGTTCTGGGACGATATCACGAGCGGGGATATCCGCACGCTTGCCGATGCTGTAGCGGCCGGCGGATCAATCGTTGACGGGACACTCCATATCCCGCTCGACCCGGCTACAAAACCGCTCCTCGAACTGCTCCTCATCCCCCACCAGGTGCTCGACAATGTCGTGCAGCTCAATATCTTCGGTGCATTCCTCGCAGGCCTCGGCCTTGACGAGGACCTGAAGAGAAAAGAGACCTGGACGAATGTACCGGCAGATGCCCTGCCGCTCGATCTCGTGATGCATATCAGCGGCATGAAGATGCGGTCGCGGTCCGGCACCCGTATCGGGGGACGCATGGGCAGGCCCGGCAAGTCCAAGCCCCGGAAGATGAACCCGCCCCCGCATGGCCTCTTCCCGCTCGGGGATTCCGGGGGAGCCCGTCGTTCGTTCCAGTCCGCCTCTCTCCATACCGCGGAAACAGACCAGAACAACACCGATCTCGATTTCCAGAGGGAGGGTGGGATCATCGAGATCGATGTCGGACGCCGGCGCTGCACACAGTGCGGGGAGATCGGGTTCCATAACCGGTGCGAGAAGTGCGGCGGGCATTCGACCGCAATCCTCACCTGCCCCAAGTGCGGCCATGAGCTGAACGAACCCCGGTGTCCATCCTGTGATGCGGCAGGCTCCTGCAGCCAGCGAATCACCCTCAATGTCAAAGGCGAATACGCAAAAGCGATGGGGCGGCTGGGGATGAAAGCCGACAGCGTTGCCCTAGTCAAGGGTGTCAAAGGGGTCATCTCGCGGGAGAAGACGGTCGAGGCGATGGAAAAGGGGATCCTCCGGGCGAACCGGGGCATCTTCGTCTTCAAGGACGGCACCACCCGCTTCGATATGATCGACCTCCCGCTGACCCACATCCGCCCGGACGAGGTACGGGTCTCCGTTGAGCAGCTCCGCTCGCTCGGATATACGAAGGATACCCATGGCTACGACCTCCAGAACGCCACCCAGGTCATCGAGCTTCACCCGCAGGATATTCTCGTCTCGGACTCCTGCGCCGAGTACATGGTCAGCGTGGCGCAGTTCATGGACGATCTCCTCGTCAAATGTTACGGGCTTGAACCGTTTTACAATATCACAAAACCCGAGGACCTTGTCGGTCACCTCGTCATCGGGCTAGCCCCGCATACGAGTGCCGGCGTCCTTGCCCGGATCGTCGGGTTTACACGGGCAAACGTGGGCTATGCCCACCCGTTCTTCCATGCCGCGAAACGCCGGAACTGTTTCTTTGGCGACACGACCATCGAGGTCTATGACGGGAAGCACTGGGAGAAGACCCCGATCAGGAAGTTCGTCTTAGAAAACTTCGACCTTTCCCGCCCGGGCATCGACCGACTCGGTACGTATTACTCGGACCCGGCCCGGTCGTTCTTCACCCGTGCTGTGGACACGAACGGTGGCATCCATATCCGGAAGATCACTTCGGTTTCGATCCACCGCTCGCCGGCTGCACTCATCCGGTTCACCACCGCACGGGGACGGGAACTCGTCGTGACCCCCGACCATGCGATGCTCGTCTGGGATATCGACTACCTCCGGAAGATAAAAGCAGTCGAGATCAAAGCCGGGGATGCTGTGCCGGTCTTTGAGGGATCCCGTGTTATCTCCGACCGGATCACCGCTGCCGAACCCGTCCCGGCACCCGAAGAGCGGGTCTATTGCTTGACGGTAGCCGAAGACCACACGCTCGTGGCAAACGATATCTTCACCAGCCAGTGTGACGGTGATGAGGACTGCATCATGCTTCTCCTCGACGGGCTCATCAACTTCTCCCGTTCATTCCTGCCCGACAACCGTGGCGGTTCCATGGACGCCCCCCTCGTCCTGACAAGCCGTATCGATCCGGCGGAGATCGACAAAGAAGCCCTCAACGTCGACGTCTGCGACCATTACCCGATTGAGGTGTACACAGGGGCCCTCAATTTCATCGAGCCCAAGACCATAACAAAACTCATCGATCGTGTTGAAAACCGTATCGGGAAACCCGAGCAGGTCGAAGGGTTCCAGTTCACCCACGACACTTCCGATATCTCCTCCGGCCCGATCGAGTCGATGTATACCCAGATGAAGAGCATGACCGACAAACTCGGGGCGGAGCTCGACCTTGCCGAGAAGATCCGGGCGGTGGATGCCGATGATGTGGCGGAAAGGGTGCTCAATACGCATTTCATCCGCGACCTCATGGGAAATCTCTCGGCCTTCTCCAAGCAGAAACACCGGTGCACGAAGTGCAACACGAGTTACCGCAGGATGCCTCTCTCCGGCAAGTGCACAAAGTTCCGGGGCAAAGGTATCTGCAATGGCCCCATCATCCCGACCGTGCACGAAGGCTCGGTGAAGAAATACCTGGAGATGTCCCGGGAGATCTGCCGGAAGTACAAGGTCTCGGAGTACACCAAGCAGCGGGTCGAGGTGATCGACCTTGCAATCGAGTCCACCTTTGGCGAGGAGAAGCAGGAACAGCTGGGCCTTGCCGATTTCATGTAATCTTTTTTTAAAGCGTTGTAATCCCTGCCATGATGAGGGCGAACAGGGTAAGGTCGTACATCCCGTGGGAGATTGCACTGGTCGAGGTATTTGTATACTTCCGGAGGACCCCGAAGCAGATGCCGATCAAAAGGACGCCGAGCAACCCGTCCCATGCATACTGGTACGCATGCATTGCTGCAAAGACGAGGGCGGAGAGGATGATGCCGAACCGTGGCTGGATGACGCCGCGGATCGCGAGTTCCTCTCCGAGGCCGGCAGAGACTGACGCCATGACTGCGGCAAGCGGTGTAAACGAGACCATGAAGAGGTTGTTGACCAGGGTATCATCGGTCGTGGGGATGCCGTATGCCAGGAAGAGCGCGGAGACAACATCGTCGAAGAGCCAGAATATCCCGACCAGCAGGACACCCGATGCGATCCCAAGGGCAATCTGGCGGACCGTGGGGCGGACGAGCCCGAGACGTTCAAGGGTTGATTGAAAGTCCCGGCGGATCCAGATGCCGACGAGGAAGAATGATCCGATGACCGTCCATATCAGCGAGAATGCATCGAGTTTTGCGGATGATCCCGCCTCCTCAAGCCCGATGCCAAGCACGGATTGGAGTTCGGCATTGAGGAACGGGGCATTGCCGGTGAGGAGGAGCGGGACAACCGGCATCACGATAAGGGCAATGACACAGACAAGGCCGATGGTATGAATGAAGGAGTCCGGGTTGAAGGGAAGCGTCCGTGCGAGCAGCTCACGGAACCGGCGGGAGAACCCGACCAGGCTGACGAGACCTGAGCCAAACGAGAGGAGGAAAACATTGCCTACGGTCTCCAGCGGGAGCGCGTCCAGATCTCTCTCGAAAGCGTCCGGATCCGGCGAGAGTGCGGCAACCGGCGCCAGGGTGAGCACGACATTGATCAAGAAGATGGCAAACAACAGGCAGAAAAGCCAGAGCACTGCGAGGGTCCGGATAACCCGGTTCTGTTCGCCTGTATAGGCAAGGAGAGCGAGGATCACAAACGGGGCGACCGGCACCTGCAAGGACGAACTCCCCTAAACCTCCGGAGAGGATTTCGCTGGACGAGAGCCAGAGAAGGGTAAGGAAGAATGCGATCAGGGGAAGGATGATGAAAAGATCCCGGTATTTACTCTTCTGGATTCCAGCTAACATTTCCATTCTATTGGATTGTCTGGATATATCCTTTTTTTGAGGAACGGGGTCTTCTTATGGGGGACAGCCCCCGTGTGGGATTGCCTCAGGTAAAAGCCTTTTACTATCCTTATTACCAATATATTCCATAAGCGAGAATATCTAAGTGGCCAACAGAGGCGGACTCAAGATCCGTTCCCGCAGGGGTTCGCAGGTTCAACTCCTGCTTCTCGCATCTGGACGCGAAGTTCGATGCTTCAGTTTCCTTTTTAAAGACACTATTTCAGACACTTTTCTATGACTTACCCAGTCGCTCAAGTACTTCCGGCCAGCGCTTTCCATCCAATGAGGAATGAACTGGCAGAAAATTCAATCAGGCACGCCCTTGAGAAATTCACCCTCACCCAGGCTGATGCGGCCCAGATCCGGGAATTCGTCTCGGAACTCCGGTCCTGCAAGAACATCAGCACCGGGCGGGCGAACAAACTCACGTTTACTCTCGTGGGCTGGCGCCGGTTCATAGGGCCGTTTTCAACCAACACCATCGGTGATCTCTACGCCGCGATCCCTGAATTGAGAAATGCAAAGAGCAGCCGTGAGCGCCCATTCAAGCAGAACACGATCAGCGATTTCGTTGCTATCCTCAAACAGTTCTACCTCTGGATGATTGAGAACAAGTATTCAGATCTCAGCGAGACCAAGCTCCGCAAACTCCGGATACCCGCCAAGGATCCCATGACCAAGGTGGCCGCGGACCTACTGACGCCCGATGAGATCAATGCTATGATGAAAGCGTGCACCCGTCCCGTAGAGCGGGCACTCATCATGACGCTGTACGAAGGCGGGTTCCGCATCGGTGAGATCGGGACCATGACCTGGGGCGATCTCACGTTCGACAAATACGGCGTCATTGCGAATGTGAACTTCAAGACAAACATGCCCCGGTATGTACGGCTCATCATGGCCAACGAATACCTGGCCCAGTGGCGGGCCTGCTACAAGCCGGACCCGAGCGGGAACGCGCTCGTGTTCGTGAACGTTCACGGCAAACCCCTCATCCATGCGACCATCAACAAGCATCTCAAGGTCATCGCAAGGCGAGCGGGTATCGAGAAACACATCACCCCCCATATATTCCGGCACAGCCGCATCACGCATCTCATCAAGGAACAGGTACCCGAGAGCGTGATCAAGCTCATGATGTGGGGCAACATCAGCACCGATATGTTCCGGACCTACGCCCACCTCACCGGGCAGGACATCGACTCGGCGATGCTCAAATCCTACGGGATCACTGTCGTGGATAACGGGAATGCGGCATCACGGCTGGAACCGGTCCAGTGCCCCCACTGTCGGAAGATCAATCCCCCCACCTCGAACTATTGCTTCTCGTGCGGCCAGCATCTTTCCGATGTTGTGATCGATACGGATGAGGGAATTCAGCAGAGCGTCATCAGGGACAACCCGGATATCCTGCGGCAGCTGATTGATGAAAGGATTGCGGAGATGAAGAGGAAAGGGGAACTGTAAATTTTTTTAATCCTTGCTGATTGTTTATTTTCCAGTTTTTGGCATTCCCGAAATTACAGAGTATGCGACGCGGCCGGCGAGGGTTAAAGAAAGCAGTGTTTCCCGCCCGGACCGTTCCAGATTCACGAGATTTGCTTTTTTCAAAACATCAATCGCCTGGCTGAGTGTCTGCCCCGAGAGATCCTTATTGTTGTTCGGGTTTTTCATGATAGTTTTTCGAAGTGTACTTTGGCTGATATCACCACTTGATTTTTTCAGTTCGATGAGAATTTTTTGATATAATTTATTGCTCTGAAGCTTGTCCAAAGGTATTCGTGGAGCGGGAAGTTCCAAAGGCTCTTTGAACTCCTTTGGCAGGTAATATCCAATCCCTGAAGTCCAGAGGGATCCGATAAATGCCATTATCGCCATATCTTTCCTTCCAGATGTCACGTTGAAATAAAAAACAGCCTCATCGACGGGATAGTTTTTTCTTAATCCAATGATTGACTCCATCAATTGGGCAATATTCTCTTTCTCGTTCTCAATAATTTCAACGGGAATGCCACTTTCCTTGCATCCAAGTTTCATCTTTTCAATACTGGCTTTTACATCTTCAGGCTCTTCTGCTTCCGTGAGAAGGATGAATTTCGATACTTTGTAGTGCGGGAATATCTTCTTGTACACATTATCGACATTTCCACCCGCAGTCAGAATATGGATATTCAACATTATTTCTTTACTATCAATATTTTTTTACTTAAAGTCTTCTGTTTCATGTTTATTCATGTCAACCGCACAAGCGCAACAGGATCGTGCTTCCGAATTGACCTGGGTAAAAAATCCCGAAGTCAGATCGGTAAACTGGCATTTCACATCGAGATGTAATTACAGGTGCACATTCTGTTGCAAGCAAAACCTCGGAGGAGATCTTTCCTCCCTGAATGATGCAGGAATTGTCCTCGACCATCTGAGACGGCTGGGGATGGACAAGATCAATTTTGTCGGGGGCGAACCATTCAGCCACCCAATGATCGTTGACCTGATCATATTAGCAAAGAAGAAAGGATTTACCACGAGTGTCACAACTAACGGCTCTCTTCTCACTGAAGAAAAATTGGAAAAATTGAACGGACACATTGACTGGATCGGAATCTCTATCGACTCGTCATCAGAAGAAGTGGAAAAACAGCTCGGCCGGGGGAATGGAAACCATGTGAGCCAGGTAATCAGTACGGCAAGACTGGTTCAAAAATTCGGTATAAAATTAAAGATCAACACGACGGTCACTCGGGTAAACATGACCGAGGACCTGCGCCCATTGATCTCCCTTATTTCTCCCGACAGGTGGAAGATCTTCCAGTTCCTCCATATCCGGGGGCAAAACGATGAAGTTGTCGAAACACTCTCAATCTCAAATAAAGAATTTAATCAGTATAATGACAGAAATTCTGATATCACGCTGAAAAATGGTACTTCCCCCGTCTTTGAGCGCTCTGAAGAGATGATGGATTCATATTTTATGATTTCACCATCGGGTAATGTCATCATCAACAATAAATTTCCTGTTGAGGAGATCCCGCTTGCAGATGTCTCGCGGGAATCATTACCGACAATTATGAACATCGGTGCCTATCATTCACGAGGAGCGATTTATGACTGGAAACACTAAGAAACCACTCAATATTTTTTTAATGGGTGAATCAACGGGGCATATCTCGTACGTGATAAACGAGCTTGGCATAAACGATATCATCCTCGTTTCTTCAATTCCCACGTTCGAACGAAACAGGGAATTTTTACTTCGGTTGGAGCAAAATGGAGTGAGAATTCATGAAAAAGTCACCGTCGATCCGTTTGCCAGTGAGTCGATTGTTGAAATAAGTAAAACGATTCTTGAAATGCACAAAAAATATGAACAGAATGGATTCGATATCACTTGTGCTCTGACCGGGGGAACAAATCTCATGGCGATCGCGATGGGTCTGGCTGCCCTCATCACAGGTTCCCCGTGCCATTATGTCGCATTCAATAACGGCGAAAACCGTCTTGTGCATGTCACCTGTTTTACGGATATTCAAAAACAAATGAGATTCGGTGATTTGGAGACTACCTTGCGAGGAGGTATCCCTCAATGAAAGTAGATTCACGCCGGATATTGTTTTTTCACAATATCGAAGATGGAATTTCTCCCAAAAAAGCCGAAGCCATCATGTTCAGTGCCAAGGAAAACCTCGAAATTTATGAAAATTTTATAAAAAATACCATAAAAGCAAAGGAAGCAAAAGTATTGGTTTCCTCATGGAAATTGGTCGAGGAACCCGAGATTGTTGCCGAATATAAACGGGAAATCAAAGATAATCCAAACGCATTAATCATCAAACTCATCGACGATGAGAAAAAGAAACCAGAGGAGAATGAAAAGATCCATAAGGAATTTCTGGAAACCGATTTCTTCATCGATAGTAGTAACGGAAAGGGACGGCGGGTCAATGTTTTTGGGCGCGATCCTGACACAAACACCCTCTGTGTTGCACTAAAACCAAGCGATGCTCTGATTTCCCTCCCGCCAAATACCGGGAACAATAAGCGACAACTCGATGCAATCTACGCATTGTTCAATTCACCACGCCCGGAATACCGGCCTCTCATTCATTTGCTCGAAACCAAAGACCGTTCTGAGCGCTGGCCTGAAGTCCAGGGTGAGGAAATCAATGAAGATGACTGGTACCTCCTTCGGAGAGAGACTCCGGATTCAGAATTACGCGAGGGCACGGAAGAGCAGCGGGAATTTGTAAGAAAGGCTCTTGGAACTAAGGATTTTGCCTTTCTCGAAGGACCGGCAGGCTCCGGAAAAACGACTGCAATCTGTGAGATAATCCTGCAGGAGATCAAAAAAGGTCACAGGATTCTGCTTTGCTCACAAACTCATGTCGCAGTTGACAATCCTCTGAAGAGAATTAAGGATCGAAAAGAAGTAATCGCCGTACGAATTGGGGATAACATCAGAAAAATCGATGAAGAGATTCGAGATCTACATATCGAGGTGAGAAGGAAAAAAGAGAAAGCTGATCTCATAAAATTTCTTGAAAGAAAAAATAAGGTTGAGATCCTGGAGTCCAGAAAATACCTCGAAGAGTCCTTAAGATCGGAAGATGGCGAACAGGTAATAACGGATCTCATCCTGGACTCAGCAAATCTGGTCTGCGGAACTACGATGGGGATTTTGAAACACCCCTATATCTCGAAGATCCGATCGAATCCCCGACCGATCTTTGACGTTCTAATCATTGACGAGGCAAGCAAATCAACATTTCAGGAATGGCTGGTCCCTGCGCTCTATGCCGCGAAGTGGCTCATTATTGGGGACTGCAAACAATTGTCGCCATTTGTCGATGACGATGATATTACGTCGACTATCAGCCCATATTTCCGGAATCCGGCTGTCGACTTTCCCGTATGTTCCAATCTTTACCGCTGTAAATATCACGAAGCACCGACTCTGATAAGAAATGAAAATCCCGAAGCTACAGGACAATATCTCCTTCAGGCAGAAAAACTGGAATTAAATCTCTGCAACCTTGATGAACTCCCCAAAAGTCCAGGTATGGACCTGTTACTATCCGATGTTTTCATTGGGAGTAAATCCAGTATTTCCAAGTGGATATCGTATCTCCCAAATGATATCAGGATCTTTTGCGATTTTACTCCCGGCAGAGAATTCATTTCACGTCAGAATTTCTATAGAAAAAATCACAAAAATATCAAAGATATCCGGGCTGACAAGCAAACTCCCCCTGAAGAGATCTCATGGCGACTGGACCGGTCATATCAGTTACGTAAGTTCACCGATGAATCCTCTCCAGAATATCGAAAAAAGCAAGACTATGAGAGAGCAATCGATTTGATGCTTCCAAGGTGGGATGATTCTGCGTATGAGTCCCTCAGCAACATCCTCCCCTCACTGAAGATGTTCGCGCTTCCCTCAGTGATTGAATTATTCCAGGAAGGTTTTTTTGAAAATACACATCTCAAGGAATCAGTGCTTTCTGCCGGTTTCAACAACGAGGACTGGAATGAACGGCACGTCTTGTTGCAGTACCAGCACCGGATGGATCCAATAATCGCTGAATTTCCTTCAGAAGCATTCTACAATAACGAGGCCCTGATTACCCCGCACTATCTCGGACGCAAGAGGAGAGACGAATTTCCTTTTGACCTGTACAAGTGTCCCGCATTCTGGTTCGATTATAATGATCATATGCAGAACCCCGATGAGAAAAAGCGCGGGTACAACGAGAGAGAGATCGACATCGTTATGGACGAACTCGAACTTTTTATCAGAAAAGCGAGTAGTCAGAAACCCCCGAAAGGTGAAAAATTCTGGGAAGTTGCGATACTCACCTTTTACCTGAGGCAGGAGTCGGGATTCCGGCGTCGGCTGCAAAGCCGGTTTAAAACCCCGAAAAATTTTGATTTTTATTCAGAAGACCGGAACGTTCACATCAAATTGTGTACCGTGGACCGGTTCCAGGGCCACGAGGCAAACCTCGTGTTTCTTTCCTTCGTGAAAAATGTAGGATCCGTTGGATTTCTGGATAACCCAAACCGCCTGAATGTTGCCCTCACCAGGGCGAAAAATCAGCTGGTTATTGTAGGAGATCGCCGGTATTTCAAAAATCCGAAAAGATCGACGTTACTCAGAAAGCTTGGAGAATATTACAAGGATAAAACTGGCTACCCCACACCAAAAGCGAGGCGATATTGATGAAAATTCTCATTGAGAAAGAAATCTCCGCCGAAGTCTTCATGCTTATGATGGAGATCGGCAAAGCTACCGTAAGGAAAGATATCATATCGGTTGTGAAACTTGCATCAGAAAATGGTGGCGAGGTATCCCCGGAAATTCTCTGTCAGGAATTACTGAACGACCGCCCGGAAAATGTCGGGAGAACGATCCTGAACCGGTGTTGCGACGAACGACTGATGGAGTGGACCGATGATGGCAAATCCACGCGACTTACCCGTGATGGTGAAGCTTCCGCTGAAACCGGTATCCTTTATCAGGCAATGAGAGACATTTATGAAATTGTCTATTTCGACAAAGGGCTCATTCCTTGCCTCGTTGGTTGCAAAGGTACGGGTCAGAGTGAATTCAGCCAGAAATCTTCATTCAAAGAGTACGAAGTGAACAGCGATATCAAAAACAAATTGACACAGGAAATCAGCTTCACACTTCCCGAAACCAAAGAATTCATTAAAGTATTCTCTATCGAGAGAAAAGGAGTTCGGTCAGTAATCGGAAAGAAAATAAAGGTCTCCTATATCCTTTCCGATGAGGGCCATAATGAACTGAGGTTATCCGGCGATGTTAAAGGACAATATTCTGATCTCGAATATTCCTTCCACGAGGGATTCAAATCTATTCTCAAGAGTCTCGGGCGAAACAAAGACTGGGATTCGAAGAATGGATATCTCAAAGTAAGTTTCACAGATCTTACATCAGACAAAGAAAGGCGAAATTTCATTCAGGATATCTCCGAAAAAAAGGTGGTCGAGGATTACTTCTGCGAGGAAGCTCTCGATAAAGTGACATTAAAGGAAGTTCCGGTTTTTCCTCGAACACTGGAAGATGCCCGTGAGTGGTTTGTGTGGCTTCTCAAGAATGAAATTAATGATTACCTTGAGGAAGATCAATACCAGGAATATTCAGAGAAAATTCGGCAGAGATTCGGACGGTTTGCAGAGGATCTTGAGGCTCCAGCGTCAAAAGATCTTGCCGAGATCATTAAGCGGGAATCCGCCGGGAAGTTTCCCGATAAGTACTGGTATCTTGTTGCACCAGGGGACCTGAGAAGAGTCGCTGTTAAAGGGCGGAAGATTACGGAGGTGTGGTGATGCCCGATACTCTGATCACCAAAGAATTTATCGAAGACCACCGTTCTGACATTCTTCCTCCCTGCTGGGTTGAGAGAGAGCACTCGTCACAGATGCGAGGAAATTATCAGGAGGTTCTCTTCACGCCGGGAGAACTTAAAAGGCGAACGCTCGATCTTCTGGATGAATCCAGGGAGATGGCATGTATCTGTTCCTTTTTGGTTCATGATACAGAGATTGAAACAGCTATCGAGAATGCAGCAGGTCGGGGTGTTCATGTCTACATCCTCCTTTCATCGGAAGCAAAGAAAGACAAATTTATCGATGATGATGACTTCTCCAAAAAAACTCTTGAAGAATTCGATGATACAATTCGAAGACTATCTCCAATAACCAAGATCCGATCGTCTTCAAATTTCCATTCAAAATTCATCGTCATTGATCCTCATGGAAAACACCCAAAGGGAATCCTCCTCACATCCAATCTCACATCGGAGGCTCTTGAGAAAAATCCGGAGATTGGCGTTCCCTTATCGGAAGCGGAGACCCGGGAGCTCTATCATCACTTCAGGTACGGGTTCTTTGTGGGTGCGGATAAGGAAGTCGACGATTCGGGCCGTCACAAAAATGTCGTCCGGAAGGAGATCTCTGAATTCGATCTCTACGATCAGAATACCTCATTGAGCGTAACAACAGAAAATCATACGACAATCCGGCAGTCGCTTGAATCTCTGCTGGAAATCAAAGGTGGGGATATTACCCTGTTTGCTTACGGGTTTGAACCGAACCACCCGGTAATTGAAAAAACGGAAGATCTCCTGAAGTCCGGTCGAAAGGTTACCGTATTTACCCGGCCGCGGAAAGGATCAAAGAATTTTCTCGAAGCCTTAATCAAACTGAAAAATGCGGGAGCAGAAATTCTCGGGGTGAACGGATTGCATGCGAAAGGACTGCTCGTCGGCAGTGGCGTCAAGGCACAAGGGATCATCATGACCGCGAATTTCGAGAAGAAAGGTCTTGATGAAGGGTTCGAAACGGCTGTCAAACTCACACCTGAAAGAATCCAAGCGCTCCAGGAAATTTTTGAAGACTGGAAAAAGATGGCTGAGTACCGGTTTGAAGCGGGTTTAAAGACAGGCAATATCAAGGGACGGATCAAGATGTACCTGAATGGTGCTGAAAGACTGGAAGAGATCTCCGTAAAAGAACGGTACAACAGTCAGTTAAAACGCATGAAAGTAAAGGATAAAAAAGAGGCCGAAACCAGAAAACCGAACTTCCCCGCAAATGTTGGGGATGCCGGGCAGAAATATCACGAGATAAGATACTTCTGGGAGGTTGAAATTGCCTCACAACCTGAAAAGACAATAAAGAAATAATTTTTTCCTTCATTCTTTCATATTGTTTTGCGGCACCTCCCATCCTTTCAAACCATCCAACCACAATCTTGATGATAGTCATTTCTTTTTTTGAAAATTTTAGCCGCGCTTCACATTCTGGTGCAGCAAAATCAGCCACTTGTCTTACTCTTGTATGACAAAAATCAGCCATCGAACCCGCTGGTTCAGAAAACGCTTTAAACAACTGCGCATTTATAAAAGTATTACAATGCTGTGCTACTTCCTCACACAGGCGGGTAAACGTCTGAAGGCTGCGGCAGAATCGGTGAAAAACCGGATCGTTGATTTATTCCGCGGACCTGACCCCGTTACTCAAACGAAGTGCCAGGCAGTACTGAACAGTTTGGCATCCGGGACCGGATGCAGCATGAACACGGGCCAGTGGTGCAAACAGACCAGCAGTCATGCCCCGATATTCTCTCTCTTTACATTCTTTGGTGATCGTCAGTAGTCCCGGATAACCGGTAACCGTGATCCCTTCATGGTATTGATCCGATAGGCCACCTTCCGTTTCGATGAGTGCAGCGCTTGGCCGGATCATAGCCATGGCTCTATCCGGGGCCCGGAACTTCGGAACACAACGGGAAAAGCGGGACGTGTGGATGTGGGCGGGTTGAACCCGGGCGCTGGAAGATCGTCACAAAAGAGGAGGTATCATGCACGCAATAATCAGTGGCAGCTCACGAACAAAACTTACCCAGTCACGCCGTGAGACTGCCATAGATACTTCTGTTTCCATCTTTAAATCCCTCACTGAAGGGGGCAGGCTGGCGGGAGGATTACTATGAGCCATTTCTCTGCCGGTATCGTGCTGACCGGGAGCGACGGATATGTCCACGTCCGGATCTGGGACAAATCGTATTTCATCTGCCCTGAGGACATGGGGATGCTGCTCTTTGTCGGCGAGACCATCCCCCTGCTGCAGAAAAACCCGGACACTGCCGGTTCTCCGGTTGCGTCCGGCTCCGTTGCCCTCAATCCCTCCGGGCGGGCTGTGATCCTGTCGATCGGGACTGTCCGGTACATGCTGCCCCGCGACCGGTTCATCGCGGTCGCGCTCGGAGAAGACGTGTCCTGCATTCTCTTCGAGGTCCCGGGAGATGTACCGGAACCGGAAATACTTGCGCCGCACAAGGGAGGTGCTGCATCATGACCAGCCGTCGCGGAACGCTCATCGAGGACGGGGCCCGCGAGCTACTCAGGCTGCATGGT
>JALOBP010000080.1 GCA_023228295.1 Methanoregula sp. | reverse complement strand
GGGGTATCTCGGGCTGCCCCCGGAGCTGCGCCGAAAGCCATACGCGGGATATCGGGATTATGGGATCGAAGGCCGGCTGGACGGTACTGTTTGGCGGGAACGGCGGCACAAGGCCTCGGTTCGGTGACGTGCTGGCAACGGGTCTGACAACGGAAGAAGTGCACGACCTGATAGACCGGTTATTGGAATATTTCCGGACGCATGCAAAACCCAAGGAACGGACCTCCCGGTTCATGGAACGGATCACGCTGGAAGGACTGCAAAGCGATCTCCTCAACCTGATACCGTATATCTCCCTGGAGAAGTGAAGGGAATTTTAAATAGCTGACTGGCGGGACGAGCCCCTGTTCCTCCGCAGGAGTCCTCAGGGGGTATCCTCACCCGTCCGATACAGAGCGGATACGGCGGGCTTTTTCGGTTAATACGTACGGAACAGCGTTGCAATCCGGTCGCGGTTCTGTGTCTGGGTAAGGGCGAGCATCAGGAGGATCCGGGCTTTCCGGGCCGAAAGGGTATCAGCAGGTATGAAGAGCGGGTCTTTCGGAGTAGTAATTCCGGTTCCGGCCTGCGATGCGATAACAACGGGTATTCCCTTCAATGCAGCTGCCTGCAGCACCGGGTGGATCACCTCCGGGTACTCGCCGTTGCCCAAGGCGTCGATGACCAGGCCCTGCGTGCCCGCCCGGATATACGCATCGATCGCGACAGTATCCATCCCCGGGTAGACCGTCACGATATCAACACGGGACAGTTCCGTCAGCTCGCTGACGTTGAAGATAGAGTCCGCGGTATGGGCTCTCGTGGAGACCCGGTACATCGTCGGTTTCCCGTCATCCAGGTATCCCATGCGCCCGAAATCCGGTGACGCGAACGCATCGGTCCTGCGAGTGCTGGTCTTTTCGGTATCCCGTGCGCCAAGGATCTCCCCGTTCATGGCGATCAGCACGCCCTTCCCCTCCGCTTCGGTGCTTCCTGCCAGCTGCACGGCATTGAGCAGGTTCAGCGGTCCGTCAGCCGAGATAGCGGTTGCCGGGCGCATCGAACCCGTAACGACAACCGGTTTTTTGCTCAGGGTCACGAGGTTGAGGAAGTACGCGGTCTCATCCAGCGTGTCGGTCCCGTGCGTGACGACAATACCGTCCACTTCCGGGGACGAGAGGAGGAGATTTACGCGGCGGGATAGGTTCAGCCACTGGGCCGGTGTCATATCGTCACTGTTGAGGTTACAGAATTGTTCTCCGGTCACGTTCGCGTAGTGCCCGAGTTCCGGTACCGACGCAATGAGCGCCGCCACTCCCAGGATTCCCGGTTCATAACGGAGCAGGTCCTCCTTATCCGGGGCTGTCCCGGCAATGGTGCCCCCGGTTGCGATGATATGGATATTCGGGAGCGGTGCTGCCGGCTGTTCCGCAGCAGCCGGTCCCACGAGCAGGCATCCGAGCAGGAGGGCGAGGGTGATAATCCGTATGCCCTGCCATTTCTTTTGATCCAACCTGTGCATGCGAGCCATTGACAGCATCGTCCCATCCTGTTGCCGGCCCCGGCACCGTGACACTATCCGTGTACCGGATCCGTGCGGACACATAGGTGTCCCGGGCAATTCTCAAAACTTTTTGTCCTCGCCCTACAAAAACAATCCCATAAATGCAATTATTTTTTCACTTATCGCCGATCTTATCAGAATACTGCCCGATATTCTGAGAACACATGAATGCATCCGGGCAGGAGACTGCAGCCGACAGGGAATACGGGAACCGGATCATGAAGACCGTGATCTGGCACCTCTTCCCCCTGATCCTGATCCTCTACATCGTCAATTACATTGACCGGGTGAACCTGGGGTTCGCGGCCCTGACCATGAACGCGGATCTCGGCATCACGCCAGTGGTCTTCGGCCTTGTCTCGGGCATCTTCTTCATCGGGTACGTTATCTTCGAGTACCCGAGCAACCGCCTCATGGAACGGTACGGGGCAAAGATCTGGATCTCCCGCATCATCCTGAGCTGGGGGATCGTGGTGATCCTTCTCGCGTTTGCCCGGAGTGCCTTTGATGTTGCGGTGCTGCGGCTCCTTCTTGGCATTGCCGAGGCGGGTTTTTACCCGGGCATTGTTTTTTACCTCTCGCTCTGGCTCCGGGGCCGTGACCTGGCCCGGTGCATGAGTTACCTCTACGCTGCCCAGATCATCGCAATCATTATCGGCGCCCCCCTCTCGACGCTCATCCTGGATCACGCCATGTGGCTGGACATCTCGGGCTGGCGGTGGCTTTTCATTCTCGAGGGCGTACCGGCCATCATCCTCTGCATTGTCACGTTCCGGTACCTGACCAACCGGCCGGAAGATGCATCATGGCTCGGAGAGAAGGAAAGGGCGTGGCTGATCCGGACCGTAAAAGCGGAGCGGGAGTCACACGGTACTCCCGTGCGGAGGACGCCGGCGTATTTCCTTTCCCGGACCTGGTTCAACCGGCTCTGGATCGCGTTCTTCTGCGAGATGGCCTGCGGATATGCGATCGTCTTCTGGCTGCCCCAGATCATTCATTCCCTCTCTGACGGTGACAGCCATACCATGACCGGTCTCCTCATCGCGGTCCCGTATATCTGCGCACTCGCCTGCATGCTTCTCTGTGCCTGGCATTCCGATCGCACCAGCGAACGGAAATACCACCTGATCATACCGTGGTCCGCTGCTGCAGCCGGGTTCTTCCTGAGCGCCATCGCGTCCGACCCGGCGATTGCGCTCGTATCCCTGACCCTGTCGGCCGCCGGGATGTACGCGGGAGTGCCGGTCTTCTGGGCGATCGTGACCGACCGGGTACGAAAGATTGACGGGTCGGGCGGCATCGCGCTCGTGAATGCACTCGGAACCCTAGGGGGGTTCGTGGGCCCGTTCCTGATGGGTATTTTCATTGCCGACAGCGGAACAGCCGCACCGGGTCCCGCCATGCTGGTATTCTGCGGGTTCATGCTTGTTGCAGTGATGCTCACGCTCTGGCATTTTCGTGACAATGGCACGGTGGAGAGCGGCCTCCCGCACCAGACCCCGACATGAAAGCGATGCCTGATGCCGGTGCGGATGGAGGAGCCTCATGAATGCCGAAGCCGGGGGGATCATTGCCGCGTTTGCCCTCTACCTTGCAGCCATGGTCGGGGTCGGCCTCTTTTACTGGCGGAAGACAACAACCGTGAGCCAGTTCATCCTTGGCGACCGTGCGCTAGGGCGGTTCGTTATTGCGCTCAGTGCCGAGGCATCCGACATGAGCGGGTGGCTGCTCATCGGGCTTCCGGGGCTCGCGTATGCCTGCGGGATGCAGGCCGGCTGGGTGGCGCTCGGGCTGATCGCCGGGACCTATCTGAACTGGAAGTACATCCCCCCCGCCTCCGAGTCTACTCCTGGCTTGTGGAAAATGCCCTCACGCTGCCGGAATTCTTCCGGAACCGGTTCTCTGACCGTTCCCGCCATCAATGCCCGATGTCCATTCGAATTTCCATCCCCTCACCAATGGTCGTATCCCCATGCTGCCAGTTTTCTTCCCCCCACATAAGTGAAAAAAAAATTTCATTCATCGTCGCCCTTTTCCGATTTTCCTGCCTATAATACTTCTGGTGCAAATCCGGAAACCAGCCATGAGAGAAAACACGATCCCTGCAATCCTGTTCTGCTGTCTTCTGCTGTCCAACCTCGTCGTGTCAGCCCAGGCTCTCCCGGGAAGCGTTCCCCTCACCACCAGCCGGGATAGTGTTTCCGATCTCCTTCATGATCTTACTACGGTAAGTGACAGTTCGGGAAGAAACAATGGCGTCCCGGATCCCACTACCCGGGAACGATGGCACAATGCTGAAGGCAACTGGTTCAAGGTTGCCTTCTCCCCATCCGGTACGATAACTTGCAGGGGGTTAAACGACCGGGGGCAGTGCAATGTCCCGCCGGGCCTTGAGGGAGTTATTGCTGTTGAAGCGGGTGATGATTTTACCCTTGCCCTCCTGAACAATGGCACGGTCACTGCCTGGGGGAACAACGATCATGGGCAGACCGATGTTCCGGCAACCATTTCCGGGGTAACCTCAATTGCTGTTGGTTCTGATTTCGGGCTCGCTCTCCGTGAGGATGAAACCGTTGTTGCGTGGGGGAATAACGACAAAGGGCAGACCGATGTCCCGGCAACCATTTCCGGAGCAGTCTCAATCGCCGGAGGAAAGGATCATAGTCTCGCCCTTACCCATGGCGGAACCCCGGTTGCATGGGGGGACAATCGTTTCGGCCAGACAACTATTCCGGCCGGGCTGCGTCAGGTAAAACAAATCGCCGCAGGTGGCTATCACAACCTTGCAGTCATGGAGAATGGGACGGTTGTCTGCTGGGGAATGAATACGCACGGACAATGCGATGTACCCCGGAACCTCACCAACGTAACCCGGGTAGCGGCGGGAATGTATTACAGTATTGCCTTCAGGGATGACAAAACATATGTCTCATGGGGCACTCTCTCCGGCGCATTGCAGACCGGAGAAGGAAAGGAACGCTCCTCCATAGAATCTACGAATCTTGACGAATCGTTTCGCGGGGCGTATGATATCGTTGTACTCTGCGAAAACGGTGACAGGCAGGTCTGGACATGGAACGGGTATGATCTCGAATCTATCCTTGCGGATAATTCCGGACCCGATCCCCTTGTTCTGAACCGTACTTCCCCCAACCTCCCGCAGGTACAGAGAGTCAGCAACAAAGATCTTGTCGACCACCCGTACCGGTCACTGATTTCAGAAACGATCGTATCAAACCCCGGCATGCAGTTCAATAACCTGTGCAGGACCCTCGATATTAACCGCGGGACCTTGCGCCATCACCTCAATGCGCTGCTCTCAGCACGGATAATTGTGGCAAAGGAGTACGCGGGAAAAACCGTCTACTTTGCCAATAACGGCCGGCTGGGAGACACAGAGCGCCGGCTGCTGGCAAACCTTAAGAGTCCGGCCCGGAGAGAACTCTTGACAAAACTCCACGCCCACGGGCATCTCCGGCGGGGAGATCTTATCGAACGCACCCGGCTGTCTACTGCTGCTGCTGCCTGGCATCTGAAATCCCTGTCCAATGAAGGGATTATCCGGATCGAGAAGTGCGGGCGGGAGGCGTATTACTCCCTTCACCCGGAGATCGCTTCCAGGTTCTCCGGGCTCGTGTCATCCACCGTTGAGTAGATTTTCCTGATCCGGAAAACCTGTCGATCCCCCTCGTTTTGATGAATATATCTGGATCCGGCACAGATTTGTTTTAAACCCCATGGTCAAAAAGGAAGGATGGATTTCAGACACCGGTTCCCGGTGAACGAAGTGATAATGATGAAGCATTCCCGTTTCTTTTCGCAAAAAAATATGATACTTGCCTTCCTGCTGATCGTGTCGATAGCATTACCTCCGGCAATGGCAGCGGGTACCGGCAGCGGACCTTCGGTCTGGGAGATAGAAACCGTCGACAAATCGATCGGTGACAACACGACTACGCTTAAACCATCGCTGGTCTGGGGAAAAGACGGTACACCGCAAATCAGTTATTACGATGGCAAGGGCGGGATCCGGTACGCCAAGTTGATCAATGGTAAATGGGCCACAAAGACGGTTGCCCCGACTTGGGGGACCTTGTCCACCTCAATGGCCCTCGATGCAGCGGGAAATCCCGCTATTGTATACGGGAATGGCCTGCATTTTGGCAACCTGATGTACACATCATGGAACGGATCAAAATGGTCCACCGGTATTGTAGATAACGGGGACACCCTTCTCTCCAATATCGGACAGCACTCCTCACTCGCCTTCGATTCGGCGGGCGTACCGCATATCGCGTACAACAACGGGAATCATTTTGCCGCACTGCAGTATGTGACGCGGAATGGAACGTCATGGGATTTCGCAGCCGTTGACGGCAGCACGAAGGTCATCGGGGATACCGGATACGATCCCTCCCTGGTGATGGACCCGGCAGGCCTGCCATTTATCGCGTACCGTGACGGGAAGCATTACGGTACCCTAATGGCTGCACACCTGAATGCATCGGGAACCTGGGAGATCGCAACGGTGGATGCAGGCAGTAGCAAGTTCTCAGATACCGGGTACATGCCATCGGTTGCCCTGGATGCGGATGGCCGGCCGCACATCAGTTACTATGACGCTGACAATGGCGATCTCCGGTTCGCATCCTGGGATGGAGCCAAGTGGATACTGGAAACACTGGATGAGAAGGGGGACGTTGGTGCTTATTCATCCCTTGCAATCGATTCCCACAACCAGCCCTACATCAGCTACTATGATGCAACAAAGCAGACACTGCGGTTTACCACCAAGAACCCGGCAACGCAGCGGTGGATCTACTGGACCATTGATGAAGGGAACGTCGGGACATGGTCTTCCCTTGCGCTCGATCCCCTCGGTCACCCTTCGGTTGTCTATTACGATGCTGCGATCCATGCTCTGAAATATGCGGGATGGACGTGGATAGGATAGGCAATCTCAATTTTTCCGGGCATCATCCTCTTTTCCTGAGAAAGTCATAAAAACCCGATGTAACCCCTTTCCCCGGCCCCCGTGATCGCTGCTATCGGAATGATCGAATAGTATGCATGCCGGAAGAGGAAGCGAGAGGTTCCTGAAGGGTGAGCATCGCTGAAACGAAGTGACGAGGGTTTCCCTTCAATAACAATCCCCCTTTTTCTCACGCACCGCCCGCTTCCCGGAAAAACCCGGCTCTCCGGGCAATCATGGGTACACAGCAGGTCAGCCAGAACAAAACAACGGCCATGGAGACAACGGTGAGGGCATGTTCCAAGGGATCCGGAACATTGCAGGCCTCCCGGGCTGTTGTGATGATCCACCATACGGCGAGTGTTGAACCCGTGCCAGCGAGGATCACTGCACCTTTCTGCCAGAGCCCCTCCGGCGGCTCCCACCCGCCCCGCGACTGCAGGACTTCGTAACCGGTAAGGCTCCCGAGGATGATGCCCGCAACACCCCACGCGTACCGGATGGCGGCCGGGTCGATTGCCTGGCCGGTCTGCTGGAACGCGGTCGCGGCCCAGGATGCCGGGAGTTCCCAGCCGGCGAGCGCAAGATACGGGGGGATCACGAGAATGATGGGGAGCGCTGCGAGCAGGAGGATCCCGGTCCAGCGGGCGGGCCAGGACAGGCCGGCTGCATACGCCGCCACCCGGGGTTCGGCAAAAAGGAACACGAGCAGGAGCAGGAAGCCGAAGATGAGACCCCCGGCCACGTCCTGCACAAAGTGGATACTGCCGATGATCCGTACCACGCAGGTGGTGACGAGCAGGAGGGCACACACCGCGACAACCCACCGGCGCCGGACCACCGCTGCGATGTACCCGTACATTGCTGCCCCGTACATCGCGGCTCCCGACGGGAACCCGAACGAAGGATGCGAGGTAAATATTCTGACGTCCGTTGAGATCCAGTACGGGCGCGGGAGGTGCCAGGCGAGTTTGAACGCCTCGTTGAGCCCTCCCGTAATCCCGAACAGCACGGCAAGCCGGACTCCATGGAGGGGGTGGAACCCGAGGTACAGGACCGCGATGAGGAGCAGGTACCACGGGGTGGAATCGAGCAGCACTCCCGGCACGGCAAGGAGTGTCAGCGTGGGGGAGATCTGCTGGACTGCGATATTAATGCCGGGGTCGAGTGCCATGCCGAGTACGTCCATAGAATTGTTCTGGGAAGACAGAGGACATAAATCCTTTTAGTTTCGCTTCCCCAGTATTCCCGTACCTCCCAGCTGCCCTCAACAGGAACGATAACTGCACTTTTTTTTTCACTTATCGCCATGATTATGAATCCAAAAAGCAGAGAAGAGCACATAAGAGGTTTTCATTATGTCCGGTAAAACAAAATATGCCCTGACAGTTCTGTGCCTGATCGTTTTTGCAGGGTTTTTTGCGAGTGCATCCGGCTTTGCGGCAAAGACCATGATGCAGCCGCAGTGCGCATCATCAGCACATGGCGCGGCAGGGCAGGGGAATTACATTTCCTCCTGCATTGACCAATGCATGACACAATGCGAGCCGGGCCACTGGTTCTGCAGGGGGGTCTGTATCGTGGGTTGCAATCCCATTCCCCCTTATACCGGCATGTAGAAAAAACCACAAAATATCTTCCCGGTGTGCCTCCGATGGCAGTTTAGCGAATGGTGACCTGCGGTTACAGGCGCCGGGGTGCAAAAATTTTCCCGGGAAAAATACATGATGAATGAGCTCACGCTCCGGGCCCTGTCCTGCAGTGCGGGACCGGAGCATTGCTGCCGGCCGTGTTCATGAGGGATTTTGAATAAAAATTATTGAACCCGTCATGACCGATTGACCTCCACGTCACTGGGTATCAAAGCCCCGTCCAGCGATAACCGAAAGAAAATTTTCACTCATCGCCGTGTTTATGCCTTTTTCGGGAGCATGTTCCACCAGAGATTGTTCCATGCATTTCCGAAATATTTCCACCCTTGTTCCCGGTCTGGCACTTATCGGCATCCTGCTGGCATGCCTGCCCGGACCCGCACTGGCAGCTGTTTCCCCGGGCAGCTGGCAGGTATCTACGGTAGCAGAGGATATCAGATATTATCCGTTTGCGTCTGTTGCATACGGCCCGGACAGCGTGCCGCATGTCGCGTATCGTAGTAATGTTACCCGCAGCATCCATCATGCCTGGGAATCCGGAGGAACATGGAACACGGAAACGGTTGGTCCATCGGCCGGTACGTTCACGACATCGGTCGCAATCAGCCCCTACGGGATCCCGTCGGTCAGTTATGGTGATGGCCTGTATTTCGGGAACATGATGTTTGCCGGTAAAAACGGAAGCTCGTGGGAACGCACCGTTGTCGCTCGCGGTTCGATGGCCGATGCCGGGCAGTTCTCTTCCCTGGCGTTTGATCGCCAGGGTATTCCCTACATCACCTACAATGACGGACAGGTCCTGGCCTCCCTGTACTATGCAGGCCTGAATACGACCACGGGCGAATGGGAGTTCTCGCTGATCGATGATGACACACCCTACACCGGTGATGCCGGCTACTCGTCATCGCTGAAGATCGATGCCGCGGGCCACCCGCACGTTGCCTACATCTCGGACGATCCCTGGGGCCTGCGATACGCGACCTCACTGGATGGTACTAACTGGACGGTCACGAAACTGGACGAACTAGACCGGCCGAATTATTTTTACCGCACCTACTCGGGGGTGTCAATGGCCCTGGACTCCCGGGGATACCCGCATATCAACTACTATAACCAGACAACCACGGATACTATTCCCTCCCAGATCTATTACCTGTCATGGAGCGGGACTGCCTGGGACCGCGAGACCGTTGAGGTCCTTTCCAAGCGGGACTTTACCACCTCCCTTGCGATCGATTCCCGGGATGTCCCGCATATCGCCTATTGCGATGTCGGGGCTAAAGCACTGAAGTACGCGACCCGGACCCCTTCAGGAGTCTGGTCTGAGCAGATAGTGGAACAGGGCGGGAACACGCTCAGGATGCCTTCGCTCGCGCTTGACTCGACGGGCCGTGCCGGTATCGCATATTATGATATGACCGCCCATGCACTGAAGTTTGCGCAATGGACGGGGTAACCCGGTTCCGCGGAACGAGGATCATGAAAATTATTTTTCCCGCACACGCCGCCCCCGGCCATACCTCTCGTCTTTTTCGATATAAGCACGCTCTGGTTACACTTAAATAATGATAAAGGCAATATTCGCTTACGCCTGAAGCCTGCTCCCGTCAGGCACCGCGTCCAGACACGGCTGCATGGCGGTGAGATGACGATCCGGGAAACCGCTTTTATCCTGTGACACTCAAGCGGCCTGGATCCTGCATCAGCCCCGGCCCCGGGCAAGGAACCTACCCCCCATGAGACTTCCCCGCCTGAACCTGACCCGCTGGATACTTGTGGGATTCCTTCTCGGGATTGTCACAGGGCTGATTTTTGGCGATCTTATCTCGGTCATTAAACCAGCCGGCGAAGCGTTCATCAAGATCTGGCAGATCACGATCCTGCCTTCGGTAGCCCTCTCCCTCATCGTCGGTATCGGGAGCCTGAAGCGGGATACCGCAAAAGCAATCGCACTCAAGGCGATCCTCATCCTCCTGCTGTTCTGGTTAGTTGCCATAGTCGTATACTTCTCTTTCCAGATGGCATTTCCACCCCGGGTGCAGGCCTCGTTCTTCAGCACCCAGGACCTGGCAGAAACAACTCCGATCAGCCTGATCGACCAGTTCATCCCGACAAATCCCTTCACGTCCCTCGCCGACGGGATCATCCCGGCCACCGTGCTGTTCTGCCTGTTCATGGGATTTGCCCTGATGCTTGACGACGGCAACGGGCCGGTACTGACCATTCTCCGGTCTCTGTTGCGGGCCCTCGACCGCATGACGCATATCATTTCCCGGACATTTCCCCTCGGCATTTTTGTCATCACATCGGTAACCGCCGGGACCCTGACTATCGAGGGTTTTTTAGATCTCCAGGTATTCCTGATCACCCTTGCCGCTGCCTCGATCCTGCTCATCTTTATCGTCATGCCCCTGCTCGTTATGTGTTTCACTCCTTTCAGCTACCGGGAGATCCTTAACTCCTCCTCGCGGGCTATGCTCCTCGCATTCTCGACCGGTACGGAATTTATCACCCTGCCGCTGATCTCCGAAGGGGTGGAGAATCTCTTCCGGGGCAAAGATAACAACCCCGGCCGGAACAATGATGACGATACCAGTCGGGATGCTGACGGGGCCGGGAACCCGGCCCGGGGAGACGTGCGGTCGTACAGCGAGATCCTGGTGCCGGTTGCCTATACCTTCCCGCTTCTTGGCGGGCTTGTCCCGTTACTCTTCATCCTCTTCGTTGCCTGGATGTACGAGAACCCATTGAATCTTGTCGAGCAGATCCAGCTCATCGTAGTCGGGATCCCCAGCTTCTTCGGTTCATCCAAGCTCTCGGTGATGTCGCTCCTGAACCTGGTGAGCCTGCCTGCCGACGCCTTCAACCTGTACATCAGCTCAGGGATCCTGCGCCAGGCTTTCGTGGCACCGCTGAGTGTCATCTCGATCTTCACGTTCTCGACCCTGACCATTGCCCTCACGACAAAACAGGCCCGGTTCCGGTGGAAGCGGGCGGTTACTTCAATCCTTACGATCCTCCTGATCACGGCCATCCTCATTGCCGGGCTGCATGCGGGGTTCGCCCTGCTGCTGGCCGGCACCTATCACGGGGGCGATCAGATCTCCGGCATCGGGCTCCCCCTGGACGAGGATGGGAGGCGGCTGGACAGTATCGTGAATACCACGGTCTACCTCAACAGGGAGGACGTCCCGGCCCTGTCCCCCCCGCAGCCCGGCGCACGCGACGAGATCCGTACGATCCGAGAACGGGGAGTGCTCCGCGTCGGGTACAACAAGAACAATGTCCCGTTCGTATTCTTCAACAGCAGGGGCGAGCTGGTGGGCTATGACGTGGAGATGGCGTACGATCTTGCCCAAAACCTGAACGTATCCCGGATCGAGTTTGTCCCCATTACCGGGACGACCCTTGCCCAGTCTCTTGACAGCGGCTACTGCGATATCGTCATGGCTGCCGTTGCCGTGAACATGGACCGGCTCGATTATATGAAATTCACCGACCCGGTGGTTACCGTCCACCTTGCATTCGTGGTGCCTGACGGGGAAACGGATGATTTCACGCAACTCGACACGGTGAAGGAAATGGACGGCCTGAGAGTTGCCGTGTACAACAATACTGCGCTTGTCCCGGTGGCACAGCAGCTGCTTCCGCACGCAACCATCGTCCCGATCGAGACCCCCGAGGAGTTCTTCCAGGACCGGAAGGCGGATGCCCTCCTGATCCCTGCCGAAGAGGGATATCCTCTTACCCTGGAATACCCGTTCTTCAATGTGGCCATCATCCAGCCCTACGATGCCTACCAGATGATGTACGCATATGCCGTGGCACAGGATGCCAGCGATTCCTACCTCCTTGCCCTCAATTACTGGATCCAGATGGAGGACGATTACGGTTTGCTCCAGAAAAAATACGATTACTGGGTGCTGGGGAAGACCCCGGTATCCGCCGAGCCCCGCTGGTCCGTGGTGCGCAACGTGGAGCACTGGACGGCCTGATCGGTTTCCCGCGGTACCGTATGCGGTCAGGAAATTATCGGGTGATCTTCTTCATCCTATATGACCGCCCGGTCATGGAAGTGATATCGGTCCGGAGGAAGGAGACCGGCATGGAGTATTAAGGCCTGGCGACTCCGAGTAGAGCGATATCGACCGTTGCATCAGCGACGAGAGCCTGATGCATCTCTTCTCGTATTCCTTTGTCACCCAGCAAGGGTCAATTGGGGAAGGCGAAGCCTCTGAAGGAGGGGGTAGCCATCGTCACGATGCCCTCCCGTATTTTTCCCCGTCACGGTGAATGAAAAATAATTTTCACTCATCGTAAACCCCCTATACCCAGGACATTCAGACACTCGTCAGTGAATTCCCATGAGAGATTCCCTGAAATCCGCGAGGATCGCGATCGCGCTGCTGGCCATTCTCCTGACGGTCATGACGGTCCAGGCCTGCACGCAGAAGTCATCCTGCACCCGGGAGGACATGGCTGCGTGCGAGACGGCGTGCACGATGCCCGACGGGGTCCTCGACCTGTACTGCTACGAGGACTGTGTCCATTCCATCTGCTGACGGCAGATCCCGTATTGGCACCCCGGACATATCAGGGAATACCATGGACAGGGGGAACCCGCATGGGCTTCCGACGGATGGTGGTTCGGAATACCCCCGGCCGGTTCCACTCCTGAACAGAAACAGGGGGTGCCCTGTCCAACTGCGATTGTAACGTTGCCGTGCATTACCTCACCAATTCCCGTCGGAGAATACCGGTTTGTTCCGGAACAATTACCGTGTTTTCCGGAATCATTGCCTCATCAAAAAAGGGGGGTGAGGCAAAACTCGTACAACCAGGCCTGATACGGGCCCGGATCCCCTACCTCATAGGAGAGGGGAAAAACAGAGTTCTACGACGGTACGAAATTTTCCCCGCCCTGTTCCCGGGCAGCGACCCCGGCAAGGTACTCAATCGTCTTCCCGGACTCCAGCCGTTTCCCGTCGCGGTCGATCTCCACGATCGTGGACGGCGTGACCTGGAAAAATCTCCACGTGCCGTGCCGTGACCGGATCCAGAGCTCGGTTGAGACCGCAGCGTCGCGGGCGATGACCCGGAGCCGGGCGAGATCGCTCCCATAATACTCTGCAAGCTCAGGGACCGTTGCGAGAATTTTAGGCGCGAACATGATGGTCGCAAACACGATCGGGATCTTCGACACGATGGAGAGATCGTAGATCCGCTCCGGTCCGCCCATCGCGAGCGAGATGAGACCCCGGGCTTTGGCGATCGGGATCGCGTCTTTGAGTGCCCGGTGGGCGCGGGCGCAGCGGTGGGTCATGAGGGGCGGCCCACAAAGATTCCGCGGGCCCATCCCGGAACCTGCGGGTTGTTCAACGATTCATTCTTTGATTCCGGCTCGCGGGGAAATGTTGCGGCCGGCCGGGTTTTTTCACGGAAGGTTGTGTTTATACTTTCATCTCCGTTATGGGGAGTTGGTTGTGGTCTCTTTGTCGGTACGAACGTGTCTTCACTTCCGGGGTTGTGAGAAACGATGGGAGTGCGGTGAGTTTCATTGTCTAAAGAAAGATATATTTGGATAATATGTTGTTGGTTTAATGGATGGCAGATTGGTTTCAGTGTGGGGAGACCCGGTCGCGTAGAGGAGAGAACATTGCCGGGAACATTTTGTGCAAGAGGCGTTACCGGGATTTTTTTGCCGGACGTTGTTTGAAATAATTTTTGCGGTGTCTGTCCGAATTTTTTTGCCGGGCCGGGCGGAAAATTTGTTCGTGGTGATGATTGCGGTTGATTGGGTGAAGCGGATCGAACGGGGCGGGGCCGGATAATTTTTTGTGAGGCTATACCCTGGCCGACAATAGTTTCACCCTGCGCAGGCAGACTATATCTGCTGATTGTCTGAAATATACCTGCTTGAGAAAAATAGCATTGTCAGGAGACCCGGAACATGAAACCAGCAATTATTCGACGCCTTCATAAAAATTTCGAGGACTATGTTCACGTGCAGGATGGCGTTGAATTCTGGTTTGCCCGGGACTTACAGAAACTTCTTGGTTATAATGACTGGAGGAATTTTTTAAACGTCGTCCAGAAATCAAAAGAGTCCTGTGCATCATCAGGGAATACCGTTGCAAACCATTTCGTTGACGCCAACAAAATGGTCACCCTTGGATCGGGATCCCAACGTACGATCGAAGATCTCCTCCTCACCCGCTATGCCTGCTACCTCATTGCCCAGAACGGGGACCCACGCAAGGAAGAGATCGCGTTTGCCCAGAGTTATTTCGCAGTCCAGACCCGTAAGCAGGAAATTATCGAAGACCACATCCGGCTTGCTGAACGACTGAAAGCCAGAAAACACCTGAAGGATTCCGAGAAGGAATTATCCCGGAATATTTACGAACGTGGCGTGGATGAATCGGGTTTTGCCCGTATCCGGAGTAAAGGGGATG
>JALOBP010000163.1 GCA_023228295.1 Methanoregula sp. | reverse complement strand
TTTGCGCTACTCACTTACCGGTAATGCTCTTCGAGCTGACCGAGGTGGGCAGGATTTTGATGAGAATGAGAGCTCAAATGAGGGCGATTTTTTATCGAATCATAAATCCCAAATTGGGAGAAGAGCCCTTTTTTTAAACATTCCGTGTATTCCCGATCAGGATGCCAACTCACCCTGTTGCAGGAGCCGGACACGGGCCGGTGATCTCCGGCCGGGGGTGTGCACTGGCAGGCGTATGCCCGCAATGTCCCGTCAGTGATCCATTACGATCGATCGTGATGAAAGGATCTCATAGATTTTCAA
Source organism: Methanoregula sp. (assembly GCA_023228295.1). Classification (GTDB taxonomy): domain Archaea; phylum Halobacteriota; class Methanomicrobia; order Methanomicrobiales; family Methanospirillaceae; genus Methanoregula. The sequence continues at coordinate 3,061 of JALOBP010000163.1, read as the reverse complement.
TTGCGTCGGGGACGAATGCCAAGGGGTAGTTTTTAAAAAATATTCCTGCATATGATGCTGTGCGAGATGTTCATCGAGGTGTTTCTGGCTTTCCCATTCTTCAATAAAATGAAAGGCTCCGGGAACGGAAATCTCGCTGAAAAGTTCATAGCGGCAACATCCGGCTTCCCTGCGGACGAGCGGTATGATCTTACGGACTTCACTGGTAAAATCGCGTTCCCGCTCTGGTAAAATGGAACACTTTGCATCAACAAGTAACATGCGTTCTCTCCTGCCGGGTAGACCCGGATCGCTGAACGGATTTCCGGTCACGTCGTTTTCTCCTATTGAACGATGAGTGATACTTTGTTTTTACTGTTTAATTATTTCCTGGACCGGGGACCTGGAAAATGCAAATCCCGGCGGGACAAACGACCCGGCCGGTCCAACCGGCGCTCGTAAATCTCCGGGCAAATGGGGGTATTCCCGTGATCGTTTCTCTCTCTATTACAAAATTCGTTATAATTAATTTATATAACTACATTTGTATGTCCCCCTATGAACGGGGAGAACGAATGACAGACCATTCGGGAAAAAAAAACAGATGCGTGGGTACGTGTCAATCATAAAATGGATATCCCAGAAAAAAAATCCCGGTAAATTTGAGTCCGGGGATCTGCTCCACGGCTCCGAGATCCACACCATCATGACACTCGGGAAAAACCCCGCATGAGATGGTGTCTTCATGTCCCATTCCGGCGTTAAAACGATTGGCCCCCAATTTTTCCAGACTACAAATAACAAAAAATAATAGATGGATATTGATAATCAATTGTTATGACACTCACACAATCCCAGGAAGCAGATGTCATCGAGACCATGCAGATGTATGCCACGGCATACCGGAAGAAAGATGTAAAGACCTTATCGGCAATCTTTTCCCCCGATATTTCCGGGTTTGGCAGTGGGCCTGATGAGATCATCGGGGATCACAAGGACTTCATCCGGCAGATAAAGCGTGATATCAGTCAGGCGGACATCCTCGCGGTTGAATTCACGGATCGGAAAATTTTCGGTGACGGCAGGGTCGCGTGGGCAACTTCAAAGAGCTCGATTACCTTCACGGTCGACGGAGCAGCGAAGCAGACGCTCTGTGGCAGGTCGACGATGGTGCTCAGGAACACCGGGAGCCGGTGGGTCATTGAGCAGCTGCACTTCTCGCTGCCCTATGGCGGACAGTCCGCGGGGCAGTCGTTTCCCGGTGCATAAATTCCCGGGACAACCCGCTGTGCTGCGGGGTGCCGATTCGTTGATCCTACGGGTCATCAGACCGGGTGGCGGAGAATGCTGATGGTCGTAAGACCCGGAAGCAGGACAAGAATGCAGGAAACACACAAATCCCGCGTAGTCTGGCCCGGTTGCCCGGTTCAATCATGGTGTCCGGTGACAACCTGCTTCTCTGCCTCAATAACCCACGGCATATCCGGCCTGCAGAGATAGATGACCACGACAAATGCAGCATACCCGAAGAGCCCGGTCGCCCACTGCATGTCGGGGGAGAACGTGAGTGCTGCATGGATGCTGCCCCGGAATATGAAGAGGTAGAACGCGGAAAAGACGAGGATTACATACCGCACCCAGCGCGATTTCCCGACAACAACTGCATACATACGGGGCAGCACACGCCCGTACAGTTCATACAGCCCGAGGAGGACCAGGGGAGTTGTGACAAGGAATAGCAGCCACTGGGTGAGCCCGAGCCCGTGGTTGATGTTCCCGATATCGCCATGCTGGGAAAACGCCCTCACCGGCATATAGGCAATAAGTTCCATGAGGTTGACGACGACCCGCCAGAATGTGAGATGAAACAGCCACTTTTTTCGGACCAGCGCACCGGACAGGAGGACGTACAGTCCCAGAATGACAAGTGCCGTATGCATGATCAGCGGGCTAATGGCAATGATCGCTGCATCGGTTCCCTGCCCCGCACTGAACAGGGCCGAATAAGAGACCCCCTCGTCCCAGCCCTCCAGGGTTACAATGTTCCCCCACTCGATATCAAAAGGGCTTGCCATGTGGCCCATGAGATACGCGGTCGTGCTGTGGATGTGTTCGTGGACAACAACGAAGACCGCCCCGAATGCAACATGTCGCGATCGCGATCAGTGCGTAGATACCAGCAGAACGGATCTCTTCAAGTCGGTTCATGGTAATTCGTTTTTGTCAGAAATGGGGATAAAGGATTGGAATTGTTTTTCTGCCAGCAATTCTTTGATCCCACGGGTCAGGGACAGCGACTCTCCGTTGATCTGAATTTTTTCCCCAGCGCATCTGCCGCTTTCAGCGCTTCATAAACCATCTCAGGGGTCACGCTGAAAGGCTCGCTCTCCATAAAATTCGCCGGACTGCATGCAGTAACAGCAACGTTCATGAGCTCATCGCGGCCCGGTTCCCGCTCACTTATCCCGGCAAAGGTAACCGGCAGTCCCACGCTGGTGCAGAACCGGAGGACCTCTTCGATTTCCCGGCCCGGGCGTTTTTCGAGAACAAGCTGGACGAGAGTCCCGAATGCCACCAGTTCGCCGTGGTACATTTTATGGCACGGGGGCAGTATCGTGAAAGCATTGTAAACCGAATGAGCACACGCGAGTCCGTTGCTCTCAAAACCCACGCCGCTGAGATAAATATTCGCTTCAATGATATTTTCCAGTTCGCGGGAACATACCCCGTTTTCTGCATCCTGTTTTGCTTTCAGGCCGTCACGGATCAGGATTTTATAACATAATTCTGCCAGTGCCTGGGAAGTGCTTGTTGATTTTCCTCCGGCAAAGTTATCATGGCATGATGCAGCATTTGCACCGGCTTCAAAATACGTTGAGAGGGCATCCCCCATCCCGGCAACGAGAAACCTGACCGGGGCCCGGGTAATAACATCCGTATCGACAAGCACCAGTTCCGGATTTTTCGGGAGCAGGATATTCCCGTCAAATACATGGTCTTCGGTATAGGTAACGGCGATTGCACTTGTCGGGGCATCGGTCGATGCGATCGTGGGAACCGAAACGACCGGGACTTTCTCAAA
>JALOBP010000079.1 GCA_023228295.1 Methanoregula sp. | reverse complement strand
TACGATTCCGGCGACGGATTGTATAAATCAACCTGCTCTTCCTGCGGCGTTACGACCGCCGAAGCGAACCGCTGTGATACTTCAGTGTCAGACGGAAGCTATACGGCGCTGGGAGTCTGCACCGATAGCGACACCTGCACCACCGGCGCGCTTTACAATGACGAAGGCACACTGAAAGCCAGTTGTTCGGCCGGCGCGTCCAGCGACGTTGACCCCTGCGACTCCAGCGCGGCTGACGGCTACAGCGCAAGCGGGATGTGCGTATCCGGCTCGTCTTGTCAGACCGGCGGCGTGTATCTGAACGGCACGACGATTACGAGCGGCTGTTCCAACGGCGGGGGACAAGGGTGTTACACGGACGCGCAGAACGACGGCTCGCTGGCAAGCTGGTCGCCGAGCGGAATTTGCACCTCGGGCAGTGTTTGCACGGTCAGCGCGCTCACTGTGTTAGACGGTGGAACATACTACGCCACCTGCTCCGGACATGCCAGCGCCTCTTGCGATTCTAACGGCGGCGGTAGCTATTCCGCCAACGGCATTTGCTTATCTGATGGCACCTGCGACACTACGACTATGGCCTGCTATGACTCCGGCGACAGCCAGTACAAATTAACTTGCTCTTCCTGCGGCGTTACGGCCGCCGAAGCGAACCGGTGCGACACCATTACTGATGGCAGTTATTCAGCCAGCGGCGTCTGCACCGACTCTGACACCTGCACCACTGGCGCGCTTTACAATGACGAAGGCACACTGAAAGCCAGCTGTTCGACTGGAACAAGCAGTGACGTTGACCCCTGCGACTCCAGCGCGGCGGACGGCTACAGTGCGAGCGGCATGTGCGTCAGTGGCTCGTCTTGCGCGACAGGAATAGTTTATCTAAATGGTACGACGATTACGAGCGGCTGTTCCAATGGCGGCGGACAGGCGTGCTATACGGACGCGCAAAATAACGGTTCGCTTACGAGTTGGAGTCCAAGCGGTATTTGCACTTCCGGAAATGTCTGCACCTCCGGCGCGACCACGGTTTTGGACAGCGGCACGTATTATGCCGGCTGCTCCGGGCACGCCGGCGTGGTTTGCGATTCCGACGGCGGCGCCAGTTTCAGCGCGGATGGCATTTGCTTGTCCAACGGCACCTGCGGCACTTCCGGCCTTATTTGCTACGACTCCGGCGACAGCGCCTACAAAGATGCCTGCTCCGCCTGCAGTGCGTCAACCGCCGAAGCCAACCGGTGCGACAATGATATTACGGGCGGCTACAGCGCCGAAGGTGTTTGTACTGACACTAATTCCTGCGCTACCGGCGCGCTCTATGACGATACCGAAACAGCCGCGCTCAAAGCCGGCTGTTCGGACGGCACGAGTAGCGACGTTGACCCGTGCGAGGATAACGCGAGCGACGGCTACAGCGCCAGCGGCATGTGCGTTGCCGGTTCAACTTGTCAGACCGGCGGAGTTTATTTGGATGCAACAACAATCACTACCGGCTGTTCGGACGGCGGCGGGCAGGGATGTTACACGGACGCGCAAAACGACGGTTCGCTCACTGCCTGGAGTCCGTCCGGCATTTGTACCTCCGGTTCGGTGTGCACGGTTAGCGCGTTGACTGTTTTGGATAGCGGCACCTATTACACAACTTGCACCGGACACGACAACGCCACCTGCGATTCTGACGGCGGCGGCAGTTTCAGCGCCGACGGCCTGTGTTTGTCCGACGTCTGCGTTACCTCCGGATTAGTGTGCCAGGACTCCGGCGACAGTTTGTATTACAACGCCTGCTCCGCCTGCGGCGTCACTACGACCGAAGCGAACCGCTGTGATACGGATATTACCGGCGGTTACGCCGCCAACGGCGTTTGCACTGACACCAATTCCTGCACCACCGGCGCGCTCTACAATGACGGCACTAATTTAAAAGCCGGCTGCTCCGACGGCACGAGCAGTAACGTTGACCCGTGCGAAGATGACGCTTCCGACGGCTACAGCGCAAGTGGCATGTGCGTTTCCGGTTCCACTTGCGTGGCCGGTATAGTATACTTAAACGGTACCACCATTACGAATGGCTGTACCAATGGCGGCGGGCAAGCCTGCTACACCGGTACGCAAAATGACGGCTCGCTTACTTCTTGGTCGCCGAGCGGAATTTGCACCTCGGGCAGTGTCTGCACGGCAGACGCGCTGACGGTATTAGATACCGGCGTTTACTACGCGACTTGCACCGGACACGACAACGCCACCTGTGATTCTGACGGCGGCGGCAGTTTCAGCGCCGACGGTCTGTGTTTGTCCGACACCTGCGTTACCTCCGGATTAGTGTGCCAGGACTCCGGCGATAGTTTGTATTACAACGCCTGCTCCGCCTGCGGCGTAACAGCCGCCGAAGCGAACCGCTGTGATACGGATATTACCGGCGGTTACGTCGCCAACGGCGTTTGTACTGACACCAATTCCTGCACCACCGGCGCGCTCTACAATGACGGCACTAATTTAAAAGCCGGTTGCTCGGATGGCGCCACTTCTAACGTTGACCCGTGCGAAGACGACGCAAGCGACGGCTATGCTCCGTACGGCATGTGCGTGAGCGGTTCCACTTGCGTGGCCGGTATAGTATACTTAAACGGTACCACCATTACGAACGGCTGTACCAACGGCGGCGGGCAAGCCTGCTACACCGGTACGCAAAATGACGGCTCGCTGACAAGTTGGTCGCCGAGCGGAATTTGCACCTCGGGCAGTGTCTGCACGGCAGACGCGCTGACGGTATTGGACACCGGCGTTTACTACGCTACCTGTTCAGCGCACGCCGGACAATCCTGCGACTTTGACGGCGGCGGCAGTTTCAGCGCGAGCGGGGTTTGTTTGTCTGATACGAGTTGCGATACGACCGCCGAAACGGCGCAGGACTGCAATTACTCCGAAAGTTGCACCGGCGCGAGCTACTATTCAAGTTGCGGCTCGGTCAATGATAACGACCGGTGCGACACGGATATTACTGACGGCAGTTTTGCCGAGACCGGCGTGTGTGTTGCCGGCGCCTGCGTTGCTTTGGCCGGAAATGAAACCGGCAATTGTTCGGATGTAATTGACAACGACGGCGACGGCGGTCTTGATATGTACGATACGGATTGCAACACCGTACCGGGCGCGCCGACCTTGGTATTTCCACCCAATAACACAACCACGGATGACCCGACGCCGACTCTGCGCGCCGCCTACAGCGACCCTGAAAATGCCGGCTACACGGATTACCGCATCGTGTCCACGAGCTATGCCGACTGTTTAAACGGCGCGAATGTGGTTATCAGCGGCCGCTCGTCCAAGACTATTTTGAAATCCGAGACCACGCAGTGGACGCCGCCGCTGACTTTAGGCGCTTCCTCAGCTTATTACTGGTGCGCGCGCAACTTTGACACTTACGTCTATTCGGACTGGACCGCGATGGGCAGTTTTACCTTGAACTTGAACGGCATTGAAGCGAATGCCGGCATCAAATTAAATCCGGGCGGCGGGGGGTTTGATATGTGGGGAGTTGAATGGAAGTAGCGACGAAAAATATAGCATTTTAAAAGTATTATGGTATAATTTTACCATAATTATGGTAATAAACATCTATGGCGCCATTATCATTCAAATCAAAGGTGAGCGTAACAATTTTGAATTATTTCTTTTTGAATCCCCATGCCAAACACTACATTAACGAATTGGCGCGCGCGCTTGATTTAGACCCTAAAAATGCGGACCGCAAGCTCAAAGAGCTGGAGCGGGCAGGGATACTGCGCAGCGAGTTTTTAGGCAAACAACGTTACTTTTCCCTTAGGCCCAACTCCGCTCTAGTGAAGCATTGGCGTGAAGTTTTTCTGCGCACCGCCGGTTTTCCCGAACAGTTGCGACTGGCGCTGCAAGGCGTGCCCGGGCTTAAAGAAGCGTATATTTTTGGTTCTTACGCCAGCCAGACGATGGACGCGGGCAGCGATATTGACGTGTTGGCAGTGGGGGGGCAAACAGCTTTAGCGGCGCAACAAGCGCTGCGTCCGTTGCAAAAAACCAGCGGGCGCGAGATCAACGTTGTTACCATAACGGCAGCGGAATTACGGCAAAAAAAACAGGCGCGCAATCCGTTTATAAAGCGTATTTTTTCCCAGCCGATTATTAAAGTATTATGAATTTTGACCGCCGCTATTTTCAACCTTTATCGTTTACGCCCGAGCAATGGCGGCAGTACTTTGCGTCGGCCGAACGCGATGTTCACATTGCGCAAACAGCCAAGCTGGCGGAAATACAATTTACCTTTGCCTATAATGCGTTGATTAAAATCGGCATCGCGCTCATCGCCGCTAACGGTTACAAAGTCCGCAGTCAGCCGGGCCACCATGTGAAAATTATAGATGTTCTGAGCCGGATTTTAAAGGATGAAAATATTGCGCTAATGGGCGATGCCATGCGGCAAAAGCGCAATCTTGATTTGTATGACGGCGGCGACATTATTACCGATGCTGAAGGCGAGGAGTATGCGGCGTTTGTGGCGCAGGTTTTAAAGCGGGCGGAAAAATTAAATAGTGAACATTAGTGATTTATATGCAAACAAAAAAAATTATTACTATAGCAATAATAATCATAATCGCAGCCGTCGCTGTTTATTTACTATGGCCAAAACAGCGCAGCGAAGACACCGGCGCCATGAACATCAACGTGCCGCAATTACCCTCTGACGCGCACAATTTAAGCAAAGAAGAATTGCAGAAATTGTACGAGCAGAACAACCCTCCCACCAACTCGGCAGAACCAGGCAATCTGTCGCCGGATGAATTGCAAGCGGCGCAGGATTTGCATCAAAACAATACGGCGACATCAACCAAGCAAAGCGAGCCGCCGTCCGAAGTTTGTGCTATGATGAAAGATATTACGGATTGCGCAAGCGTGCCGGAGGTGGTGAGAGGAATCTGCTTACAGTGCCAGAAATAATCAATTTTCAATAACCAATTATCAATGAATGATCAACTCTCAATTACCAATGATCAACAGCCGACGGAATTGATAATTAAATAATTGATAATTCATTGATCATTGAAAGTTGATAATTGATAATTAAAACAAGATGTCCATAAAAATAATAAAACTAGAAAATCTCTTCAAATCAGCCGAAGCTTTCATTAAAAAAGTCCTCGCTGACCGCTTTTTGCTATATAAATATACCGGCATCGCCGCGGCTATTATTTTACTAGTCATCGGCGCTTTCGCTTTCTACTCTCTGCATTCCCAGCCGGCCGCCGCCTGGTACAATGATTCCTGGACCCGCCGCGTCCAGCTCACGATTGATAATTCGCAGGTGGCCGGAGACTTGACGAATTTTCCGGTGTTAGTGTCCAAAGACAGCTCGGAATTGGCCGGCTACGCGAAAGACGATGGCAGTGACATCATCTTCACGGACGCGCAGGGCACGAAGTTAGACCGGGAATTGGAAAGCTACGATGACGCCACCGGTGCGCTGAAGGTCTGGGTAAATGTGCCAACACTCTACGATAACGCGGACACGAATTTATATTTATATTACAGCAACGCGTCCGCGGATGAACAAAACAGCGTCTTTACCTGGGACGGCTACCGCGCGGTCTGGCACGGCGGCAACTCCACCTCTACTCCTGCTTTCGCTGATTCTACGAATAATTATAATAATGGCAATGTGGAGATGGTGGCGAGTTTTGGGCTGGAGACGCAGTTTAACGCGACCAGCACGTATGTTTCTACAATTGCATTGTCATCTACTACTATAGCGATCGCGTATCAAGATATAGGGAATTCCAGTTATGGTACAGCGATTGCCTGCACAGTAAACGGGACTGCAGTTGCCTGCGGTTCAGAGACAGTATTTAACAACGCCGGTACTAGTTCAGTCAGCGCAGCTGCCTTGAGCGACAGTAAATTTGCGGTGGCTTATAAAGATTCAGGCAGCGCCGAATCCGGAATCGCCGTTGCCTGCACCGTGTCCGGAACGGCCATAAGTTGCGGCTCGGAGACGACGTTTAATAGTCTGGCGAGCGGCTATACTAGCTACATTTCCACTGCTATGCTTACTAGTGATAAATTTGTGGTGGTCTATCAGGATTATAATGGCACTACGCGTTATGGAACGACAGTGGCTTGCACTGTTACCGGCATAAATGTCGCGTGCGGTTCAGAAGTAGTATTCAATAGCGCTACTACTAACAGTACTGTGGCCGCCTCTTTGTCCAGTGATAAATTTGTGGTGGCTTATGATGATAATAATATTTCTGGCACTGCCGTAGCCTGCACGGTGAGTGGCACCACCGTCGCCTGTGGCAGTGAAACCGTGTTTAATTCTAGAACCACTTCTTACACATGGCCCAGCGTCCTTTCTTCTACTTCTTTTGCGCTGGCCTACGGAGATTTATATGATGGTTCCTACAAGGGCGCAACGGTTGTCTGCACGGTTTCAAATATCACTGTAACTTGCGGTTCGGCGACAATGTTTAATTATGCCAACACTGGTGGTATATATACAGCTACTTTATTTGACAATAATTTTTTGATTTCCTACATCGACTACGGCACTGCTTCGCGCGGCATCGGCTCTACCAAAGTATGCACCGCTTCCGGCACCAGTGTTTCCTGCGGTCCAAAAAGTGTTTTTCAGGAGCAGTATTACGCAAATTATCCTTCCGCAGCTTTTCTTTCTACAACTACGTTCGTCGTTGCTTATCAGGACTATTATGAAAGTACCGGGGCATATTCCTACGGCTCCGTCCTCGTCGGCACCCTCACCCCCGTTACCGCCACAGGCGAAGTCGCGCAAAGCGTGGACTTTAGCAATAACTTGGGGCGGACGCGCGTGCCCGGGAGCGTGTCTTCGTCGCTCTCCACCCAGTCGTTTGGGCAGGAGATGGTGTTTAATGCGGGAGCTATTGGCGGCGCTACACCTGATAGAGATGTATCAGTTTCTGTTTTAGCAAGCGATAAAATCGCTATAGCCTACCGTGATAACGATAATTCTAATTATGGTACTGCCATAGTTTGTACGATAAGCGGTGCTGCCGTTACCTGCGGCAGTGAGGCGATATTTAACAGCGGCACTACTTATGGTCCGGTTATTTCTACTCTGTCTGCCGGCAAGTTTGCTGTCGCTTACTGGGATGGCAGTAATTCTAATTACGGCACCGCCGTGGCTTGCACCGTCAACGTCACCACCATCGCCTGCGGTTCGGAAACTGTATATAACAGCGCCGGTTCACCTATAACTGCCTCAGCCGCTCTCTCCAACAGTAAATTCGTGGTGGCTTACCGCGACGACGGTAACTCCTCTCATACTACCGCCGTTGCCTGCACCGTCTCCGGTGACACCACCGTTACCTGCGGCTCAGAGACTGACATTAATAGCGGGTCAATGTATGGTGCGTTTGCGGCCGCTCTCTCTGACAGCGCATTTGTCGTAGCTTACCGCGACAGCAATAATTCCAACTACGGCACCGTCGTGGCCTGCACTGTCAACGTCACCACCGTCACCTGCGGCTTGGCAGTAGTGTTTAACAGCGCTACGACAAGCACGCCTTATGCCGCCGCCTTATCCAGTAGTAAATTTGTTGCTGTTTATAATGATAATAGTACGAGCGGCAACGCTGTGGCCTGCACTGTCAACGTCACCACCGTCACCTGCGGTTCGGAAACTATATTTAATAATGCCAATACTTCTTATCCATCAGTAGCCGCTTTGTCTGCCGACGCGTTTATCGTTGGTTATGTTGATGCTGGCAACTCAAACTATGGCACTACCGTAACATGCTCTGTCAGCAGTACAACGGTAACGTGTAGCAACACGGAAGTAGTTTTTAATTACGCCACTACCGGTGTTAATGCCATGGCCGCTCTTTCTAATAATAAGTTTGTTATGGTTTACAGAGACAGTACTACCTACGGCACCGCCATCGTCGGCACGCTCTCGTCCGGGCGGGACTTAAACATAGACAGTTCCGACAGCTTTACCCTGGAGGGCTGGGTCAAGCCGGACCCGTCCAACTCTACTTCTACTTTTTTAACCACGCATTCGTTTGGGAGCGAGGCGGTGTTTAACGAGGCTTCTACTTCATATCCTTCCTCTGCCGCCCTTTCTGCCAATAAATTTGTAGTAGCTTATAGAGACGTCGGCAACTCCAACTACGGCACAGCGAGGGCTTGCACCGTTTCCGGCGCTAACATATCCTGCGGCGGTGAAACAGTGTTTAACACAGCTGTTACAGGTAATACTTCAGCTGTCACTCTCTCTGCCGACAAATTCGCGGTAGCGTATTATGATATAGGTACTGCAAATGGCAATGCCGTGGCTTGCACGGTTAACGATGTGACCATTGTTTGCGGCGGTGAAACGACGTTTAATGCATCTGACTCTGATTACACTTCAGCCGCGGCTCTCTCTGCCGACAAATTCGCGGTTGTCTATCAGGATTACGGCAATTCTTCCCGTGGTACCGCCGTGGCCTGCACGGTCAACGACACGACAGTAACGTGCGGCGCGGAAACGGTTTTTAACCCAGCTGCCACAAATTATACTTCAATAGCGGCTTTGTCTGCCGATAAATTTGCCGTTGCTTATATGGATAGCGGTAATGCCAGCTACGGCACAGCCGTGGCTTGCACTGTTTCCGGTACCACCGTTACTTGCGGTGCGGAAACAGTGTATAATTCAGCTTCTTCCACTTATAATTTATTAACTAGTCTTTCCAGTGATAAATTTGCGGTAGCTTACCGGGACAGCGACACCTACGGCAGAACTGCCGCCTGCACTGTTTCTGGTACTGCCGTTACTTGCGGCAGCGAAACAGTATTTAACAGCGCCGCTACTGATTCTATATCCATTACTTCTTTATCATTTACTTCCTTTGTTGCGATTTATCAAGATGCGTCAATTTATGGCAAAGCAGTTGTTTGTACTGTTTTTGGTACCACCGTTACTTGTGGCACCCAAACTATTTTTAACAGTGCCGCTACTTCTTATAATTCAGTTGTTGCTTTAACCGATGATAAAATAGTTGTTTCTTACCGCGACAGCACTACCTACGGCACCGCCATCGTCGGCTACGTGGGCGGCGGGCAGTTTGGCGGGGAGACGGTGTTTAACGCGGGGACGACAAATTATACTTCAGTAGCCGCTCTGTCAGCTGACAAGTTTGTTGTGGTGTATGATGATAACAGCAATGCCGACTACGGGACAGCGGTGGCTTGCACGGTTTCCGGAACCACTGTCACCTGCGGCAGTGAAACAGTTTTTAATAGTGCTGCTAGTAATTATACATCGGCCGCCGCTCTTTCGTCATCTTCCTTTGTAGTAGCTTACATGGATGTTGGTAATTCTAACTATGGCACTGCAGTTATTTGTGCTGTCTCCGGCACAACTATCACTTGTGGTAGTGAAACAGTTTTTAATAGCGCCTCTAGTAGCTATGATTCTCCCGCCACTCTTTCTTCCGACAAATTTGTAGTATCCTATCGTGATGTCGGCAATTCCAGCTATGGTACGGTCAAAGCCTGTACTGTTTCCGGCACCATTATTTCTTGCGGCAGCGGGGTTGTTTTTAACAGCGCCGGCACCTCTCGGAATTTTACAGCCGCCCTTTCTTCTTCTTCTTTTGCGGTAGCTTATTTGGATGAAGGAGCTATGTATGGCAACGTGGCAGCTTGCACTGTTTCCAGTACGGTTGTAACTTGTGGTTCGGAAGTTACATTTAATGCTGCTGCTTCTTTTTCTATCTCCGCCGCCACTCTTTCTTCCGACAAATTTGTAGTATCTTATTATGATGGTGGAAACTCCAGTTACGGCACGGTCGCAGCCTGTGCTGTCTCCGGCACAATAGTAACCTGTGGCAGCGAAGCCGTGTTTAACAGCGCCGCTACCCAATATCTTTCGGCCGCAGCTGTTACTTCCGATAGATTTATAGTAACTTATCAAGATTCTGGCAACTCCAACTACGGCACCGCCGTCGCTTGTACTGTTTCCGGCACAATAGTAACCTGTGGCAGTGAAACAGTGTTTAATAATGGTGATACTCACTATAATACCGTTGCCTTTCTTTCCTCTGATAAGTCCGCGATTGTTTATAAAGACGTCGGCAACTCCAACTACGGCACCGCAATCGCCTGGCAGTTGCCCACGCTCGCGGGCAAGGGAAACTACAGTATGGCGCTTGACCGGACGGAGTTTTCGGCCCAGTACGCGAGCACCACGCTTTATACTACGCTCACGGCGGACACCTACGCGCATGTGGCCATGAGCTATGACGGCTCTACTTTAAAATTATTTAAAAACGGCGCGTTAATAACCAGCTCCTCGTTCACGGACGCGGACGCGCCCATACTATTTACACTTCCGGGTTTTGACGCGGTGTTCGGCTCTATGTACGGCGGGGAAATGGACGAGTGGAGGTTGTCTGCCAGCGCGCGCTCGGCGAACTGGCTGGCAACAGAATACAATAACCAAAATGCGCCGGACACATTTATCTCTTGGGCCGCAGCCGAAGCAAGCGGCGGGCCGGTCGCGTACTGGAGTTTTGACGAGGGGTATGGCAATACGGTTGCCGACAGAATCGGCGGAAATGACGGCGCCTTGCAATTATCACCGGCCGGCAATACCGCCACTTCGTCCGCGTGGGTGAACGGACAAATCGGCAAAGCAATGTCGTTTGACGGCATTGATGATTATGTGAGTGTCAGCGCCACGGTGAGTGATATACAATCAGTCAGTTTATGGGTAAAAGCTACCAGCACCACGGCCGATATTTTAAATTTGGACGGCGGCACGCATACGATTACGGTTGCAGATGGCACCGTGAGCGCGAACGGTTTTTCTTCCCCGACCATTTACGTTGACAATAAACAAAATGGCAAGATAACCGCGAACGAGTGGCACTTGCTCACGGTAACAACCGCGACTGCTTTTGACGCTTCGGCCATTACCCTTGGCAAAGTTACCGCAACCTTCAAAGGCATTATTGACGAGGTAAAATTATACAACCGCGCGCTGGCGAAAGACGAAACAGTCGCGCTTTATTCTGCCGGTTCGGCGGCATCCGCTTCGGGCGTAGGCGCATCCGCGACTTTAGGCAAAAAATACGGCGCGGACGAAGGCATTACGGACAGTTTGGTGGGCTACTGGAAGTTTGACGAAACAAGCGCGTGGGGCGCGACCGCCGGCGCGGTCAAGGACAGTTCGGGTCTAAATAATAACGGCACTGCGACTAACGCAACTACTACTACTGACAAAGCAAAGTTTGGTCGTTCGGCCGGTTTTGATGGCACCGGCGACTACATTTCAACTGCGCAGGATATTTATGGCGGCTTTGACGGCGTTACCGTGAGCGGCTGGTTTTACACCAACTCCACAGCCACCGGCAAGATGATTTATTCTTTGGAAGGAGTGTATGCGATGTACTACGAAAACGGCGCGCTTCTGCCGTTCTTTGACGGCAGTTCGGCTGGGGATGCGAATTTTGGCAGCGGCTATGGCAACAGCGCCTGGCATTTTTTTGCCGCCAATAACGACGGCGCAACGACTAATTTGTACGTTGACGGCTCGCTTGTCGGTTCGCGCGCGGAAACGCTCGCTGATTTGGCGGACACGAGCGGCCGGGCAAACGTACTCGGCGGCCAGTACGACGGCAGTGCTAACTTCACCGGCTATTTGGACAATGTAAAAATTTTCAACCGCGCCTTGTCCGCGGACGAAGTTATGCAGGAGTACGTCAGCGGACCCGCGCCGGTCGGCTACTGGCGGTTTGAAGAGCAGACCGGCACGACGGCGTATGATGCGAGCGGGCAGGGGAATGACGGAACCGTGGCGAACGCGCTCTGGAAAACCGGCGGCAAAGTCGGCGGCGCGCTGAAGTTTGACGGCTCCGGCGACAAGGTTACCGCCGCTGACAGCGCCATTATTGATTTTGACACCGGCAGTTTCAGCGTTTCTCTCTGGGCCAAACACAACGGCGCCATTGCCACCAACAACGATTATTTAATTGCCAAAACTGACGGCACGAACGGCGGTTATAAAATGTACATGGACAGCGACGGGGACTTTACGGTTGCGATTGACGACGACAGTTCGTGGACGCCGGACGACAGCGCCGCTACCGCGACCGGCACGCACGACGATTCTAACTGGTACTATGTAAACGGCGTCAAAAACGGCAACAGCAGTTTAAAACTCTACATCAACGGCATAGAAATGGCGAGCGACAACACTATTTCAGCTTTAAATACAATTAGCAATACCGGCAGTCTGTACATCGGCATTGACTCGGATGGCTCGTCTAATGCTTGGGATGGCTATATTGACGACGTGAAACTATATAACTACGCCCGCACCACCCGCCAAATCATGCAGGACTACAACAACGGCGGGCCGGTTGCGTACTGGAAGTTTGACGAGGGATATGCCTCCACAACGTATGATGGGAGCGGTTTTGGCAATAACGGCAGTTTAGTTAATGACGCCGATTGGACAATGGACGGCAAGTTCGGCAAAGCGCTGTCGTTTGACGGCGTAAATGATTACGTCAGCGGCGGCACAAGTCCTCTGCTTGGTCCGGCTACTAATTTTTCCGTGTCCGCCTGGATAACAATAGGCGGAGCCGGCCAGCAGACGCTGTTGTACAAAAAAGACGGCAACTGGGATTCAGCCGGATATTATTTTGAGGTTCAGGACAGCCGGATTGCTTTTGTCGGCGGCGGCAGTGGAGATTTTTTGACCGGCACCAGACCAACGAACGGTGTCTGGCACCATGTGGCGGCGGTGGTCAGCGGCACCAGCGGGGCGATTTACGTTGACGGCGCAGACGTAACGACTGCCCGGACACTTGGCGCCGTTGCCGCGACTAGCAACCCTTTTTATATCGGGTCTTTTCACGGCAACGCGTCTTTTTTCAACGGCCAAATTGACGAGGTAAAAATCTACAACTACGCTCGCACGCCGGAGGAAATCCGGCAGGACTACTACTCGTCCGAGGGCGGCTCGGGCAAGACCAGCGCGGTTTCTCTCGGCAACAAGCGTGACGAAAATTCCACCTGGGACGACGGCGGCTTTGGCGGCGCCGCGCCGGTGGGGTACTGGCGGTTTGAGGAGGGAAGCGGGCAGAATGTTTATGATGTGAGCGGGAATTTGAATAATGGGACGATAGTTAATAATTTTGCGCGGGTCAATGCCGGCAAAGTAGGCGGCGGTTTAAAAGGAACTTTTGGCAGAATTAGCGTGCCGGACAGTTCAGCATTGGATATTACGGGCGCGGTAACGGTTGAAGTTTGGATTAAGCAATTAGCCTTCACCTGCGGCACCGATACCATCACCGACGCGGACGGCAACAGTTATAATACGGTTTTAATCGGCTCCCAATGCTGGCAGGCGAGCAATATGCGCACGACCAAACGGCCGGACAACGGCTACGGTTTGGGCAAGGGCCCGGCCACGCACGGCGGGGGCGGGTGGACTGCTGATTTGGGCTACTACTCCTGTCCGCCCAACGCCGCTAATAACGGCGAAGACTGCGCCGCGGCCGCAACGCTCGGCATGTTGTATCAGTGGAGCGCGGCCATGGCTTCTTCCACTACTGCCGGCGCGCAGGGGATTTGTCCGTCCGGCTGGCACATCCCGACCGATGATGAGATTAAAACATTGGAAATGAACTGGGGCATGTCGCAAGCCACGGCGGACGGAACCGGCTATCGCGGCACGGACGAGGGCAGCCGGTTAGCCGGCAATGTGGCTGACCAGAGCTGGACCGGCGGGACTTTAACTGGAGATGGTGATTTTGGCACCTCCGGCTTTAACTTGCCTCCGGCCGGTAGCCGGCTTACGAGTAGTAATTACGCCAATCGCGCGTACCTCGCCTACATCTGGTCGTCGCTGGAGTCGGTCGGTGATGCGTGGAGACGGAACCTCTATTACTCGAGCGCGGCTGTCAACCGAGCTGCGTACGATAAGGCACTCGGCCATTCCGTGCGTTGTCTGAAGGACTAGCCCGACCCTACCCCTCCCCAGCCCTCCCCTTGGTAAGGGGAGGGAGCCGCGGACTTACAGGTTTCAGTTATTTTTTAAATTATTACGGGTTAAATTCTTTAGCTATAACTTTTTAAACCCAAATAGCCATTAGTTACCGCAAAAACATATAGGTCGCGTTCCCCCTCCTTACCAAGGAGGGGGTTAGGGGGAGGTGGAGGCCGTGGGAGGTCGGAACCAAGGAGGGGGTTAGGGGGAGGTAGAGCAGAGGGGTAGGGGTAATTTAGGTCAGGAGGAGGTATGACCATCATCTACAATAAAAGCAGACAAACGGCCAAGAGAAAATATTTGCGCAACCATGCGACTGACGCGGAAAAATTACTCTGGACGGCATCGGCTACTACATCGCTGATTTCTGCTGTCCGCGCAAAAAGATTGTGATTGAGCTGGACGGCGGGGTCCATGATAAAATAATCTTATTTTAAGGATTTATAATCCTTAAAATTTGACTATTTGCAGGGTTTTATATAAAATCATAAGCATAATTACATTTTTTAGCAAAAATATGAAAATTCCCAGATATTATGCCGATTTAAGCAAATATTTACAGCCCAACAAAGTTTTAACTATTTTTGGCCCGCGTCAAGCCGGCAAAACCACCTTGCTTAAAGATTTTTTAGCAACGCTCAAAGATACGGTGAAATATCGGTTAGACAGCGGCGATGACATTAAAATTCAAGAGGCGCTCGGCTCCAATGACTTGGCAAAAATAAAGGAATACGCGCGCGGCTATGAGCTGATTGCCATAGACGAGGCGCAAAAAATTCGCAACGTCGGCGCCAGTCTGAAAATCATGGTTGATGAATTGCCCGGCATTAAAATTATCGCCACCGGTTCATCC
>JALOBP010000078.1 GCA_023228295.1 Methanoregula sp. | reverse complement strand
TATCCGGGATCTGCGATGTGGTACTATGATAACCAAGAAAGAGTTCGCAGATGGCATCTACAACGTCCTGACGCCATTCGACCTCTACGAGAAGATGTCCAAGATTATCACGCCGGAAAAACTGCCAGGGGTCTTCATCAATTACGGGAATGGGCACTTTGTTATTGCCCACGAGAAATTCAGTGACGGACTCTCGATCTCAACCGACGGGCTTGGGGTCTGGGTGATCACCGGTCTTGAATCCACGCCGGATAATTCCTACGAATACACAAACCGTGTATACCGGACCGAGAATACTGAGACGGTCAGCAGGGCAATTGCTGCCCTGATCATCAACTGGACGGAGAGCAATTAAATCATCTGATTGGTTCTTATAAAAAAGATCAGATCATGGTATTGATGATTGATTACCTGCATATCCCTGTTTTTTTTTGCTCTGTTACAAGGATCGGATCTTTTCCGGGAGTCCCGCCGCTGAATGTTCTATACCGCTTCAGGTTACCGTGAATTATTATTGACAACGCTCCCGGATAAGATTCGATTATTCCCTATCAGTTTTTGTTCCTGACAACAGCCGGGTCACCCCCAGGGGAGGCTGGTGCGACCTTCTTTGCATAGATAACATACGTGCCGGCAAACCGGTCGTGCAGCCCCTGGTTTGTTTTTGAGAAATGGATCATGAAAAAGCCAATGAAAATGATAATTCCGGAAAATATTTTGGCAATGAACCGGACCGTTGCATGCCGGAAAGAGATGAGGTCTCCGGAAGTGTTGACAACCTTCATCCCCATAAGGATCTTCCCGAATGTTCCTCCATAGTGCGAACTGGTTGTCATGGCAGAATACAGCCAGCTCATGAGCAGGAGCAGGATAATGCCGGCAACTGCTCTGCCGAACGCAACCGGCATCCCGGGTTCATTGAAAGCAACAGCCGTACCGGCAAAGAGGAACGGCCCGGTATATTCGCCGGTATTGGTTGCTGTTTCAAAGAGGCAGCAGTACAGAATGCCGACAATGATCCCATCCATGACAAACGCAGCAGCCCGATCGACAAAACCGGCATATCGCATGCCCTGCAGGTTCTCGTCCGGCATCAGTATCTCCCCGGATGGACGATTCCCTGGTGGGGGGTGTCAGGTCTCATGCGATGAATCCAAAGAACCCGGTAATCCATTGCAGGATATTGGAAAGCGCCAGTTATTATGATGATGATTTTATGATCCAAAAAAAATTGGAGGCTGGAATACCGGTTTTTCGAATAATTCTGGATGCCCGGGTTTTCCAGGCGCTTTTTTTTAGTAAACCGCTTGGGACGGGTATCTGGCGTTCATTTGGAATTGACACGATCTCCCGCCATAAAACCGGCACAGATCCGACAAATTCCCCCGGCGGAAAAATTGAAAGAATTATATGGTTCTGCGATGAGCCTATTGCAGAGATTCGCGAAAATAATTCACACGGTCTCAGATCATATCTGAGGATTTTTTTTCATACGGCCAGCCGATATAAAAAAATTGCAGAGCCAGGTAAAAAAGAATCCAGAAAAAACACTGCATATCATCATCCCTTTCATATCTCACACGAGAGTCAGCCGGACAGCCTACGCCAGTCCGGGAGTTTATCAGCCGGCGATTGCACGAGGAGAATCATATGACGAAGAAATGGGTGTATGCCTTTAACGAGGGCGACGGGAAGAATAAGAAACTGTTGGGTGGCAAAGGTGCAAACCTTTGTGAAATGACGCAGATTGGCCTGCGGGTGCCACCCGGTTTTGTGATTACCACCGAGGCCTGCCGTGCCTTCCTGGAGAATCCAACGCGGGTTCTGCCTGATGGCGTAATGGATCAGGTTCATCAAAACCTCGCTGAAGTGGAGAAGAAGAGCGGCCGGAAATTCGGCGGGCGGACAAACCCGCTCCTCGTCTCTGTACGCTCCGGGGCGGCAATGTCCATGCCAGGCATGATGGATACCGTCCTCAACCTTGGCCTGAATGCCGAGACGCTCCAGGGGCTCATTGCCGAGACCGGCAACGAGCGGTTCTGCTACGATGCATACCGGCGCTTCATCCAGCTCTTCGGAAAAGTTGCGCTCAATGTTCCCGACGAGGAGTTCGATGAGGAATTCAATACCGTCAAGATAAAGGCCGGTGCCCGGCACGATGTCGATCTTTCGGCAAAAGATCTTGCCGATATTTCTGAGCGGTTTTTGTCCGTAGTGAAGCGGAGCACCGGAAGGCCATTCCCGTCCGATCCGAACGACCAGCTGGAGATCGCCATCCGTGCGGTCTTCAACTCGTGGATGGGCCGGCGTGCCGTGGACTATCGCCGCGAGTTTAAGATTACCCCCGATATGGCCAACGGTACCGCCGTCAGCGTTGTCGAGATGGTCTTTGGCAACATGGGCAATGACTCTGCAACCGGCGTCGCGTTCACCCGCGACCCGGGAACGGGGGAGAATGTCCTGTTCGGCGAATACCTGGTAAACGCACAGGGTGAGGATGTGGTAGCCGGGATCCGTACACCCAAACCGGTGGCCGCAATGGCCGGGGAGATGCCGGATCTTCACCGCCAGCTCATGGACCTCCGCAACAGGCTTGAGGCCCATTACAAGGAGGTGCAGGACTTTGAGTTTACCATCGAGAAAGGCACGCTCTATTGTCTCCAGACCCGTAACGGGAAGATGAATGCTTCGGCGCTTGTCCGGACATCGGTCGAGATGGTGAATGAGGGGCTGATGGACAAGAAAGCAGCCCTCCTGCGTATCCAGCCCGGACAGCTCGAACAGCTCCTCTTCCCCCGTCTCGACCCGAAAACCAGGGCAACACCCATTGCAAAAGGCCTGCCGGCATCGCCAGGAGTTGCTGTCGGCATCGCGGTCTTCGACGCAGACCGGGCGGAGAAACGTGGCCGTACGGGTGAACGGGTCATCCTTGTCCGCGAAGAGACAAAACCCGAAGATATCCATGGCTTCTTTGCATCGCAGGGAATCCTCACCAGCCGGGGCGGCAAGACCTCGCATGCAGCAGTCGTTGCCCGGGGCATGGGCAAACCCTGTGTTTCCGGCGCCGAGGGCATCCACGTGGATGTCAAGACCCGGCATGCCCGGGCCGGGGACCATGAGTTTAACGAAGGTACCCTCATCACAATCGATGGTACAACCGGTGCGGTCTACCTGGGCGAAGTCCCGATGATCGAGGCAGAGTTCTCCAAAGAGCTCGCAGTCCTGCTCTCGTGGGCTGACGAAGGAGCTCGTCTTAAGGTCATGGCAAATGCTGATACACCCGAAGATGCGGAACGTGCCGTAAAATTCGGGGCCATGGGCATTGGCCTCTGCCGCACCGAACGGATGTTCAACGGGGTCGAGCGCCTTCCGATCATGATCGAGATGATCGTCTCCGAGACCAAAAAGGACCGGCAGGGAGCTCTTGACAAACTGCTGCCGATCCAGCGCGAGGACTTCAAGGGCATATTCAGGGCCATGTCCCCCCGCCCGGTCACCATTCGCCTCCTCGACCCCCCTATCCACGAGTTTTTGCCTTCAGAGCACCTGCTGGTGGATGAACTCGAGACACTCGACAAGCTCAGGCAGATTCTCCGGGGCATGCGTGTGCTTTCCGATGCAGTCATCTTCATGAACCACTCCCGCGATGCGCAGCCGCAGGTCCAGAAGTTCACGGATCCGGCGCTCGTTGACGAAGCCATTACCAGGAAACGGGCAATTTTGGAAAAAGTCCGCTCCCTGCATGAGGTAAATCCCATGCTCGGCCACCGGGGTGTCCGGCTTGGGCTCACATTCCCGGAGATCTACACGATGCAGATCCGGGCAGTCCTTGAAGCAGCTGCCGAATGCCAGAAAGCCGGTATCGAAGTTCACCCGGAGATCATGGTTCCGCAAGTCTGTACCTCCCAGGAGCTCAAACGCGTGAAGAGCTGGGTGGATGAGATCCGGCTCGAAGTTGAAGAGACCTACAAAGTAAAGCTCGATTTCAAATTCGGCTCCATGCTCGAAGTTGTCCGGGCCTGTATGAGGGCAGATAACCTTGCCGAGGAGGCAGAGTTCTTCTCGTTTGGTACCAACGACCTGACGCAGGCAACCTTCTCATTCTCCCGCGAGGATGCCGAGAACAAGTTCCTGCCCATGTATAACCAGAGCGGGATTTTACAGGACAATCCCTTCGAAGTCCTCGATGTGAAGGGTGTTGGCAGGATCATGGAGCAGGCCGTGAAATGGGGCCGGCATACCAGAAAGGACATGAAAGTCGGGATCTGCGGCGAACATGGCGGCCACCCGGCCTCGATTAAGTTCTGCCATTCAATCGGCCTTACCTATGTTTCCTGCTCCGGCCCCCGCGTCCCGATAGCCCGGCTTGCCGCAGCCCACGCGGCGCTCATCGATGGCGGGAATGCCGGAGACAAGGCCGCATAATTTTTTTCTTTTCCACCCGTTTTTCCCACTCACCCCAATTCTGTTCTTCACTACCTGCATTCCAGAAACACGATGCCATCTTCTGGCATGCGGTGCTTCTTTTTTGTGGGACATCGTGATGGATAAAAATCAGAACATGATGGGAACATATATATTGTAAATTTTCATAAATTGACATATGGTATCTTCTGGAACATGCCGGCTGGCCGGAACCGCCCGGATACGTATTCTCATTTTGGTATCCATTACAGCGGTGCTGCTCGTATCGATGGTATCTGCAGCTCCCGGCGGGATCACGATATACGCACAGGGAGAACAGGGATATCCTGTGGGAGAAGAGCTGGTCTTCTCGGGATATAATTACGATAGCAATGCAACGTACCTCTTCATGATCGGCCCCAACCTTCCCCCCGAAGGAGGGAAACTCACTTCGCCGTTTGAACGAGTGGTCAGCGGGGATCCGGGTTCGTTCGATATTGCACCGGCCGGCGCAGAACATCAATGGGAATTGAGTCTTTTATCCGCACCGCTCGGGATCGCTCCCGGGGCCTACTGGATTTACGCAGTGAGCGATCCCGTCAACCATGAGGATCTTGCCAGTGCAGGAAGTTACAACACGACCATAGTAATGCTCAAAGAGCCGACGCTGACCGCGGAGGTTGTACCTTCAATCGTGCGTAGAGGAGATCATTTCACGGTCTCCGGTCAGGTGAAGGAATACCCGGATATGGTGCAGGTCTGGATTATCGGCCCCTACTTCCTGTACAATGCGATAATACCGGTCCTCTCCGACAAAACGTATTCCCTGAAGATCGATACGAATATATCGGAAATCCTTCCCGAGGGGCAAAGTTATCTCTTCGTACAGGACCCGAGAGGTGGCAACATCTTCAATATCGCTATAAACGGGGACTGGGTGCAGAAGGTGACTCCTGAGGGCACTACCATGAACCTCTTTAAATTCCAGGGTGCCGGGAGCCTGCAGGGCCGCGATGCAGCAGAGGCCCTGATGGCTGCGTTCAGGGACGCCGGATCCGATGACGTCTATACCGTGATACCACTTGCGGTGAACAGATCGCAGATAACCGCGTACGAACTGATCGGGACGCCGGTCTCAACAGTCCCTGCATTCACGTATCCTTCGGTCACGGCCACGACTCCGGCACCAGCGATCGGGACGGATACACAGGTTTTGGCGGTGACAAGCATTCCGGAATCTGCGCAGCCGATACCGGCTAATACACAGCCGGCACCGCTTCAGTATGCCCACATCGGGGCGATCCTTCTGGCCGGGGGAATGGCTCTGTGGAGCCGGCGGTAAGATCCAGTTATTTTTTTTATCAATTGCAGGAAATCTACAATCAAATCCGGCATACACTCCCCTCCCCGGCATACACATATCTCCCTTTTCACCCAACAGTAGTACGACAACCATGCGCTGCACTCCCCCTGACGATCCCGGGACAGAAACAAAGAAGATCCTGACCGGTCCGCCCTTCTACCTCCCGGAGTTCGAGGAGTCGTACCGCTATATCATCGACGAGTACAACGTAGAGCCAAAAGAGATTGCCATCTTCATGCCCTGCGCTGTGCGGAAACCCTACAGTGCCAGCCCCAGCCACCAGCTGATCCGGTCGATCATCGGGCAGGTCTTAAAACCGGAACAATACCATATCGTGATCTTTGGCACCTGCGGGATTGTTCCGGCGGAACTCGAGGAGATGTACCCCTATGCCCACTACCAGTACATGCTCGGGAAATGCAAGGACAAAAAGACTCTTGACGATTTCCTCAAAATCGAAACTGAACGGGTTGCCGGGTACCTCACCAAGACCAAAGACTGCTACAAATACCGCATAGGGTACTGCATCGGCCTCTTCCGGCAGGCGCTGGTCCAGGGGTCGGAACAATCGGGTGTTCCCATCGACATGGTTCTCCCCTCCCGCGATCTCATCAACAAGGTCATCGAGGAGGGCGACTGTATCTTTGAGGAGGGGAGCCTCTCCATGAATGAATACCTTGGCGAGTTCTGCGACAGCCTGATCCGGTTCCGGAACTCGCATTAATCAGCAGAAATCTTGTGAGAAAACCGATACGCTCATATTCCTCAATACAAGAGATCGGTAACGATTCCTTATGACCGATGAAGCACCCCACATACCCGGATTTATGCAGCAGATGGGAGAGTCCATAACCAAGGACGCGGGCACGCTCGACCATGCCCAGATCGCGGCATTCTTCTCCGCCATGCTTGGCGCAAAGCGGATCTACGTGACCGGCGCCGGGAGGTCGGGGCTTGTTGCCAAGGCGTTCGGTCTGCGACTGATGCATCTCGGGTACGAGTCCTACGTAGTCGGGGAGACGATCACGCCGGCATTCCATGAAGGCGATACGCTCGTCATATTCTCCGGGTCGGGGGAGACGCAGTCGATGGTATCGATCTGCGGGACGGCAAATGATCTGAACGGCAAGGTCTGTCTCATTTCAGCAAAGCCGGATTCCCGTATTGCTCGGATGGCAGATCTTGTCGTGAACCTCGGGGACCCGACCGGTACATATCTCCACGAAAAGAACTCGTTCGAGGTCCGGCAGCTTACCGGGAAGTACCGTTCGGTCACTTCGGCCTTTGCTCCGTTCGGTACCATGTTCGAGACGCTCGCACTCGTCTTCTCTGACGCTGTTATCTCCTCGCTGATGGAAGTAAAGAAAGACGAGATCGCCCAGATGCAGGGGCGGCTCAGCAACGTGGAGTGAACGGGGAGATTCACGGACGGACGGTCTGCCATCAACAGATCCCGCACTATCGGTTTTACGTCGGTACAGTTGACACCCGGACCGGTTTTGAGAGAAGGGTTTTATAAGAGTCCCACCCCACCTTATCAGAAATAGATGTACTGGAGATTATGGGATTGAAATGGCAGTATCTTTTTCTGGCGGTTATCCTGAGTGCAACGATACTTGCAGCCGGATGCACGGATGAGGAGCCACAAAGCACGGTCCAGACCGTGTCTGCCCCTGTTGTGTCCGGGCAGGTATTGTACGTTGTCGGGGATGTAACCGGCGACGGCATTCCCCGGGGCACGATCGATACCATCACGATCACCGTTGGGCTGGCCCCGGGAGAACCGCCGGTCAACATGGAGGAGATCTCGATTGTCTATGCCGATGCGATCCGTACCGAGACACTGATACCGGTCGAAGGTTTCCATGGCAATCCCCCGCAGGGTACCTGGGGAATCCTCGGCGTCAACGGGGAACTTGGCGGTTCCAATAACCGGCTTGAATATGAGGAACAGTTCGTTATCCGCATCAATCCCAAGGCCCCGCTCGTTCCCCGTCAGTTGATAACGGTCATCATCAAACCCCCGGAGGGGTCATCGCTCACCATCCGCCGTATATCGCCCCCGACCATAATCAAGGAAAATAATATTCTCTCACCCGTTTGATCTGCAGGATTACGGGTGACAACGGTTCCCACCGGATCATACCCGCCCTTACAATTCCGCCCACATCAGCCCGACGGCAAATGCCGTGCGGTACTCGGTTTCAGAAAAGTGGGGGTTCTTTCCTTCAAGATCGGCAAGCGCAGCGGCTTGTGCCTCATCGCCCGTCCCGTACTCTCCCTGCCGGAACGCGCCCGCAACCTCTTCGGCATCGAACGAGAGCCGGCGGACCCGGACCAGCGCATCGCGGCAGGCTGCCGGGGATGCATCGGGGGCGGTATCCAGGATCCGGTTAAGGAGGCCGGCATCGTCCGGCATGGGGCAGGACGGGGGTGACCGGCCCTGCCGGAAGACGAGGACAAACGCCGCGGAGAGCGCTTTTGCATCGGGTTTGGTTACGGGGGGCATCCGAAGTTACCCTTCCTTCTTCTGCCGCTTCAGCACCGGGCTGTCGGCGAGGACTTTTTCAAACGGCTGGAGCATGCGCTGCTTCATCTCCTTCTTTGCCCCTTCCTGTGCCTTTGAGAAGGAGAGGATGAACGAGAGGAATGCGGTGCTGATGCGCTGCCGGAGATCGTTTTGTGGGAAATCATAGAGCCCGTGCTTTTTGTAATAGGCATGGTCAGCCCGGAAGAACGGCCGCATTTCCCCCCATATGTCATCGCGGAATATCTTGTGGCCGGCAACTGCAGGGAACCCGCCCGGTGCTACGTACCCGCTCATCGACAGGCGGAGACACCGTGCGGCGAGGGCGTCGATCTGCTCGTCAATGGCCATGGAGATCCCGGCTTCGTCCGATACGACACCGGCAAGGTTTGCGCCCTGCAGGGAGGGGTATGCCCTCATGATCTCCTGCAGGGTTGAACACTGCGCAACCGGCCCTTCGATAAGGAAGGCCACCTGCTTTCCGGGAAATGCCGGCACGTGGCCCATGAAGAAACTCCGGTCAAAGACCTGCTTGAACGCAGCCGAGAGGTACCGGTCCTTCACGGTTCCGGCAAGGATGATGATATCGGCGGGGAGCACGTCCTCTTTCCAGAACTCGGAAAAGCCGTCGGTGTAGACACAGGTGTTGTCATACGCACACCGGCAGCAGCCAAGGCATCCGCCGTTCATCTTCGCCTCGTCAATGGGGACGAGCGAGGCCGATTTCCCGAAGCAGGAGGCGAGGCGCGTGGTCATCTTCTCCAGGTTCGAGCCGGGCGCTGCATCGGTGAGGATCACGACCTCTTTTCCCCCGCAGTCGAGCGGCATCGGGACGCCCGCGGAACGGTACTCAGCGGGGTTGCTGATGATTGGGGGATACGTGCGCCGGATGGCCGGGTGCCGTTGTGCGGTATCGAGGAAGTCCTGCCCGAAGCGGATGAGGTTCTCCTGGTGTTTCTCTATAAGCAGGTCGTCCATCTTTGCCATGAAGGAGCCGGTCCAGCGCATGCCGAGGTCCTCGGCAACCGCGTGGAGGTACTCGTTTGCGGTATGGTCGAAGAAGTGGATGGAGGTGGTGAGGGAGGCAGCGTATTTCCCGGTAAAGGCGGAACCGGCATTGTGGGAGAAGAGCAGTTCGATGAACCGCTTGAACTGGGCCGGTACGAGCATGTAGTAGACTGGCGTTGCGAAGAGGACGGCATCCGCGGATTCGATGGACGCGATGACTTTTTTGAACTCCTCCTCCTTTGCTTCGATTGCCGCGATGTGCTGGCCGATGTTTTCTGTTGTGAATGTGTGGCCGGGGTTTGCGAGTTCGAGGAACCGGACGTATTGCAGGGTGATGCTCTCTTTTCCCTTGGGGCTGCCGTTCAGGACGCAGATCTTCATGATGGGGTCTCCTGCTTTCCGGTTGGGAGGGGAGGGGGTTAAAGGTGACGGGGATGGCTGAGTATGAGGAGTGGTGTGATACCAGACCGGTGCCGTCCCGTACCAATTACCGGGTTCCGTCGTACAGCCAACCGGATACCATGCCCCCCGGGTTTTTTACCCCGAAGGAATTTTTCTTGGATTTCCTGCATGGACACGCTTTGACCAATGGGAAGGAATCTTTGAACCATACGAAGGAAAATTTTATTGTTTGAGTCTGCTATAGTCTATAACATGACGCAGGCAATTCTTCCGGCCCAGGATCAGGATCTTGGTGAGAGGCGGGGGAAGACTCCGAAGACCACCATCCAGATCTCCCCCCACACCCGGGATTACCTGGACAAGATCAAGGAGCAGTCCGGTGCCGGGACATACGACCAGGCAATCCTGTTCCTGATCCGGGAGCGACGAAAACACCTGCCCTCATCGTTCGGGAAATTGCCCGGCATCGGTCATTTTGTCCGCGAGTAGGATGATTCCCATCGGATTCGTCATTGATACCTGGGTATGGGTCGAGTATTACCTTGGAAAAGATTCCCGCGTGAACGAATATATCGAGAACGATAGTGCTGATCTGTTCACGTCAACGATCACGCTCACCGAGATGATCAAGTTCCTTCACCAGGAGGGTGAAGATTCGGAGGACATCCGGACAGTCGTTTCCGAGATCGGGGGAAAGGAGCCTCGTTCTGCCGGTAACAGAACCCATTGCTATCCTTGCCGGTGAATGCCGGAACCAGGGATTCAAAGGCGGGATTGCCGATACGATCATCCTTGCCACCGCCCGATCCGGGGGCCATACGGTCGTTACCGGCGATCCCCATTTCCGGGATCTGGCCGATGCGGTATTCCTCGGTTAATGCTCCGGCACCCCGGCCCGGCTGACTTTTTTTTCCCGCACCAGTATCAGGTACCGAAACTCGGGGGAATCGCTGCCCGGTTCTTTCTTTCAGGCTGATGAAGCGGGTGGAACGATCGCGAGGCGAGGACTTTTTTGAACTCCTCTTCGTGTGCCTCGATTGCCGCGATGCGCTGGCCGATGTTTTCTGTCGTGAATGTGTGGCCGGGGTTTGCGAGTTCGAGGAACCGGACGTACTGCATCGTAACGCTCTCGTTTCCCTTCGGGCTGCCGGAGAGGACGCAGAGGTTCGTGGGGGGGTCTTTTGCTTTGCGGTTGGGAGGGGAGGGGGTGAGGGGATGGGGGTGTGGAAAACTGGAGTGCTGAAGTCCCCCAAGTGATGAGGTGACTTTGACATTGGGATCTTGAATCAAATAAATAAAATCTATTATCTTGCTCAACCGTTCTTAACATGAGATAAATGGATTCAAACGAATTAGTTCAAATCGCATATAAAAAATATAAGCAAAATGTCTATTATGAGCAACTTGACTTGTTCCAACGAAAAAAATTGGCTGATTTTGAATGTGATCCCGAATATGACAAAAAAATCGCAAAAATAACTCAATTAGTCAATTTAATTCGAGATAACAAACCCTACGATAACGAAATTGAATTTTTTTTAAAGGACATAGATTTTCGTTTCATCCCTAAAGAAATTAAAAATAACTTTGAAGAAAAAAATGATGGTAATACAAATGACAAAAGAGAAAAAATTCAATATTTAACAAATAAAAAAACTTCAGATGAATACTATCTCGACTCTGTTAACTTTTTTATTGATGCTCCAATTGAACTTCATTTACTTAGTGTTATTTGGGTAATGAAAGTTGGAGTATTCATTGATAATGAGCTACCTGATACATGCTATTGGTTTAGACTGAATGAGAAATTAAAACGACCTGATGACAAAAGCATCCATCTATTCAAATTGTATCATGAACAATATGCGCTTTGGCGGAATCAAGCTCTTGATAACGCAAAACATATTTTGAGTGATGATAAAAAAGATGTCGCAATAATCTCTCTTGATTTTAGACATTGTTTCTACTGCATTAAAACAGATTTTCCCGATATTTTGAATCTGATAATGAGGAAAATCGTAGGAGACGATCAACAATTTGCCATAAATCTCACAAAAAT
Source organism: Methanoregula sp. (assembly GCA_023228295.1). Classification (GTDB taxonomy): domain Archaea; phylum Halobacteriota; class Methanomicrobia; order Methanomicrobiales; family Methanospirillaceae; genus Methanoregula. Next base: position 3,183 of record JALOBP010000078.1, on the reverse strand, counting down.
ACTGGAAAAAATTCATTTGAAATATCAAGATGTGATATCCCCTTACCTTCAGTATTCACATAATTATCTAACAATTAAAGAGAGTCAATGTGTTATTCCCATAGGTTTAGTTTCATCGGGCTTACTATGCAATTGGCATTTACGTGAATTTGATAAGCAAATATCTGCGGATTTGAATCCGGCGTATTACGGAAGGTATGTCGATGATATCCTAATTGTGATCAGTAATCCCCAAATGGAGGAAGTAAATCAAATTGATAAATTCATGGATCGGTATTTCATCCAAAATAATATATTAGAAATACACGAGGATGAACCCGACAGCTATTATGTAACAAAAATAAAAGATTTGCAAATCCAAGGGAAAAAACTTCTATTACATTATTATGCCTTTGATCACTCACATGCCATGCTTGATATTTTCAAACAAAAAATTGAGGAAAATTCAAGCGCCTTTTTCCTTCTTCCAGATGATGATTTGAAATATTATATTAATGAGACCGCTTACAATCTCCTAGTAACCGGCTCGACAAATAAATTAAGGAACATCGCTGGTATTGCAGAAAATGTCACGGAATTGTCAAAAAACTTAACAAATATCATCACCGGCCTTGGACAAAGTGTTCCTCTAGAAAGCGATCTAAACGCTATCTCGGATCAAATTTTTAAATTTTACAAAGGGAAAAATTTCATTAATTATTCAAGAACTTGGGAGAAATTATTCACTTTTGCATTAATCACCCAGCAATACGAGGGTGCAAGTAATTTTTACATCGATGTATTGGAAACTATTGATAAGATTACACGATTTTCCCCAAGTAAGGAAACAACAATTAATCATCAAAATGGATGTAAAAACGTTCTCGAAAGGCAATTAGATGATCTTCGCGATTATTTACGAATTTCATTTGCAATTTCGTTTGCATTGTTAGGAACCGATAGTAAAAAAATTGAATCAGATTGTAAAAAATTTAAAAGAGTTTTTTTTGTTGAGCACATGAAAAGGCATAAAAGATATGACGATATTCGAAAAGAAAATAAAAATATCATCAAAATGGCCAAGAATATTCGCGAAGCAAATCTACTTCGACATAATTACATCGCGTATCCACTGATTAATTATACGAATTATGAGGGGTCGTTAATCAATTGGGAAAAAATTGATGAAAAAATTTCTGATTTTGAATCAATAAACACCTCAATTAAACTTGATAATAAAAAGATTAGATTGACCCCACGCTTCATTCATTTCGATGAATTCTATCTTTTCAATTTCCTAATCGGAATTCATAATCGTGATAAGAAAACACTAGACAATATCGATTATCGGTACAGAAATTTTTCCCATATTTCCAAGGAACAATGCCCGATTGCAATAGAAACTGACGAGATCGATGGAATCGCAGTTAATCACATTTATGTACCAAAAATTTATTCAATGAGAGAAAATTCCGAAAATATCACGCCAAATGCTGAAAAAAATACAAATGATGGTGGAAACAATCAAGATATTAAAATCGGCGTAGCAAATATTCGGTTAAAAGATGAGGATGTTGAAGCTAGCTACAATCCGTTAAAAAAACCGAACCACTCATTTGCTCGCCAGAAAGAATTATTCAAACTTCTTAATTGTGCAAAAACAGAAGAATGCGATTTGCTCGTTTTACCTGAATTGTCAGTTCCTCCAAAATGGTTACCGTTTATGGTAAAATATGCAAGGAATCACCAGATCGGGTTAATTTTTGGAATGGAATATTGGATATTGAAACAAAACCGCCCGACCGCATATAATTATCTTGTTGCTGCTTTACCAATATTAAATAAAGAAAAATACAAAACCTGTTGTGTCTCCATAAGATGCAAAAATCATTATTCTCCAAGGGAAACAACTGAGCTAAACCGCTGTGGGATGTCGATTCCAAAAAAAGTTCCCTCCCTTTATGAACTATTTAGATGGAGGGATACACAATTTTCAATATACAATTGCTACGAATTGGCGGATATTAAACACCGTTCTATCTTTAGATCTGAATTAGACTTTTTAGTAGCTTGTGTTTTGAATAAAGATATCAATTATTTCTCGTCAATTGTTGAATCTGTGACAAAAGATTTGCACTGCTATGTTGTTCAAGTAAATTGCTCCGAATTTGGAGATTCGAGAATTACTCAACCCACAAAAAAGGAAAGGATGGATATTTTACGAGTGAGTGGCGGTGAGAATTCCACAGTATTAGTAGGAAGTCTCCCAATAAACGAACTTAGACATTTCCAATATTTAGAATACTCTGAACAGGATAAACGGTTCAAACCAACACCACCTGGTTTTAATAAAAAAAAGGTCAAGGAAAGAGGGAGATGTCCCCAAGACAATGAGACTATTTAATAAAATAAGTTTAGGGTATATGCGATGATTTTATTCCTCGATCTAGAAACAAACGGATTGGCCAAATCACTTAATGCCCCTATTGAAGATATTGATAATTGGGCTCGTATTGTCCAAATTGCGTGGGCAATTTTTGAAGAAGATGGCCATATTATAAAAAAAGAGAATTTTATCATATTTCCTATAGATTTCACAATATCTGAAACATCTTCGTTAATTCATGGAATCACGACAAAACGTGCAGAACAAGAGGGTGTTCTGATAAGTAAAGTCCTACAAAAATTCAATGAGGATTTAGAAAAATGCAGGCTCGTTGTAGCTCATAACATCGCATTTGACATTCCAACACTCAATGCGGAATTTAAAAGGAATAAAATTCAGACAACCTTGTTGGAGAAAGAAAAATTCTGTACAATGAAATCACCGGAAATTATCGATCATTGTGGAATTCCACACCCCAGGGGGTCTGGATACAAATGGCCAACATTATCTGAATTGCATCAGAAATTATTCGATAAACCTTTTGAAGATGTGCATAATGCATCAGCTGATGTTGATGCATGTGCCCGATGTTATTTTGAATTGAAAAAACTGGGTCTCATTAAACAAAATAATGAATCTTCCGAATACCAATAATTTCTATTTGACTAATGATTTTATGGTAGTGTACACGAAGTGCTGTAAAAGTGAAGATGCCCTGTAGGTAGTGTAAAGATCTGACTGTAAATTAGACAACCCTGATTCTAATCGATCAAATGTACCAATCAGTGCAGCATAAACCCATCGAACCGCTCCGCTCA
>JALOBP010000077.1 GCA_023228295.1 Methanoregula sp. | reverse complement strand
AGCTGAATGTTTTGTTAAAATCGGGTGCACAATCCTGATAAATCCACGCTATCCGGCTCACGACGCTGACCTGAATGCTGCACTGCGACCATTCGAAAGGGGGCTTGAGATAATCGGCCAGAATATTAAGGTCCCTCAAAAATCCTTAAAGATTGCAGGGGTAATCGATGTGATCATCTCCTTCTCCCGCACCAGCGCCAATCCCGATTTCATCATCCCGCTGGCAATGTATGCAGTAGAAATCGAAAATATGTACGAGCGGGATGCAATGATGGCCCGGATCATCTCGAATCTGAGTGACGATATCATTCATCCCGATTCAACAGATCCTTATGAGATCATGGCATATCTCCTCCAGAGAAACGAGGGGATTCGGAAATACCCCATCATCATCTCGCTTATCTATCGCATCATCCAGAGAGTAGCCAGCCCCTACGCTAAACTCACCGGGTTATGTAATTTACTGGATACAGCGCTCAAAGCAAACGATCCAAAACGTGCAACCGGTATCCTGGATGATATCATTTCCAATATCCCGAACCTGGATGCCGAATACGAAAAAGCCTTAATCCTTGCAGATCTGGCAACACTCTATAGCCAGACCGATAGCAAAATTGCCACAAACTGCATCCAGCAGAGCATACAATTGCTGGATGGCGTTGAATATGACAAGGGAGAACTCGTGCGGCGACAGATTGTCATTGCACTGGTCAGCCTGAATGCTACAAATCCTCGTGAAGAGTGGCTGGACTCTGCATTTACCATTGTCCAGAAGATCAACGATCCTGTTGAGTACATTCATGCAATGATTTCCGTTTATGGTATGGTGCGCCAGCACAAGAATCGCTGTGGAGAACTCCTGCATAATATGATTACCGCTGCGAGCCGGATCCCGTCACCGTACGTAAAAGCAACCCTGTTGCTCGATGTTCTGCCACTTGCACTGAATGATTGTGATGATTATGAGATTCCTCTGGCACTGTTAAAAAAGACAGAACAGTTAACCGGCAAGATCAACATCCCATCCATTGCTGATACAATTCGTGAAAATATCGTGCAGGTGTATTCCATGCTGTACGAGAAAGAACATAATGAGAAATACCGGGAATCTGCAGTTCAGATTGCCAAAACCATTACTGACGACACGCTGCGCATCGGGAGACTTGAGCACCTAGGGCATGCAGAAACACTCCAGATTACCCCCCAGTACGCCAGAATCCGGGCGATCTCTGAAAAGATTGTTAAAGATGGTGTTACTCCCGCCCAGGTAACCGTTCTCGAGCGGTTGGTCCGCACCGTTGCTGACCGGGGAAAAGAGTCTATCCACTTCTGCGATCTGGCGGTGTTTTTCAAAAAAGAGGGGGAGGAAAAACTCTCCCGTCGTATGATACAGAATGCGGTCAGGGAAGCCCGGATCATCCGGCCGCTGTCACGACGTTCGTTTGTCATGTGTGATATTGCACTGAAATTGTATGCAGCCGGTTGCGAACATGCCGCCCAGGAGATCCTTGATTATGCAATTGATGCCGCAACAAATATCCGTCAGTCTGCACTCAGGGATGAAGTCTTCGATGAACTGGGACTTGCAATAAAAGTCATGCAGGAGATGTAAAAGGAGTGAAGACCATTGAACTTTTAATCAGCGGGAGGGTCCAGAAAGTTGGATTCCGCGCCTGTGTGAAAAAGATTGCATCCGACCTGCATGTTACCGGAACCGTTATCAATCTGACGGATGGGAGGGTTCAGATTTATGCCACAGCTGACGAGATGATATTGGAAAAATTCATTTCCATGATCTATGGGTGCCCCCGGGCTGTTATCAGGGAGATCCGATCCGCAGATATCCCGGTGAAATCATACGATGATTTTTCCGTCATCAAAGGCGAAGGAAGGATCAGTACTGGACTCTGAATTCTTCGGTTTTTTCAAGTGAGGCCTTCATGCAGAGGACCTGATTGTTGACGTTTTCTGTGTTGATACCTGAATAAAACGACTTTATCATGACCTGCATGAGATCATCTGACAACAAACACCGTTCCTGCGAGATCTCAAAGTCTGCAGGTTTAAGCGATTCTTTGGCAATATGGAATACGATTGGATCAACCATTCCAGCTTTTAAAGGTTCAATAAGGTCATGGACCAGGCTCCCATCTCCCTCGTGCAGAAATCCGACATCCGGATCGAGTCCTGCACCAGTAACCGCCACGGAACAGGTACCAAAAAGCAGAGCATAACCAAATGAGAGCATTGCATTAACCGGGTCCATCTGGGGGCGCAGGGTTCGCCTGCGAAACCCAAGTTCAGCAGGCAGGTTCCGAGCCATGATCTCGTAATACATATCTGATGCAAGACGATGCAGCCGCCAGATCTCTTCGAGCTTGATCAGGTACGCTACCTCATCGTGGGATTTTTGTAATATTTCCAGTTCGCCCTCGTACAAAAGGTGGGCATTCGAGAGTTCCTCGGTTTTTTCTATCGAAAAAATCCGGGATCTCATCGAAGCCTGCGCTATAATAATGGAATTTCGCTGCCGAGGGATCTCCTGTTGCAGTTCACGGAGTGGAAATGGGTTTTTTTTCCCAAATGGCCGAATGGTCCCCACTGGTGTACCGTCTGGTTCAAAGAAGGAGATACAGGATCCCTGCCGGGTCAACTGGTTTACTGTTGCAGAACTTAAAAAATGACCCCCGACGATAAGGAGGTGTTTTACCGAATCAAGGGGATAGATCTCATCGGTCTTCCTCTTCTGGATTATTAAGTTTTTTCGGGTTGAGGTAATCCGGGCTCCAAAACCGCTGACCGATACCCAGGGAAATTCTGTCACTTCTCATCACCTGAAAAAAACTGCCGGATTTCTCTAAAATACTATCACATGTCCACGGATTAATTCATCGTTTTATTGTACTGGCGGAACACTGATGGTCACTCTCCCAGGATGTCTGATGTAACCATATCCATAAATTCCGGTGATTTTAAACCGAATCAAACGTCATATATACAGTTGTCATGCAATAGCATAACAGGGGCAACAGATGTTCTGGGATAAGAAAACTGAGACACTGAAACCTGCTGACCTCAAGGCACTTCAGCTCAAACGTTTAAAAAAAACCCTCGCACAGGTTCAGCACGTTGATTTTTACCAAAAACGCTTTGCTGAAGCGGGAGTCAAATCATCCTCGATAAAAACACTGGATGACATCAGGAAGATTCCGTTTACCAAAAAACAGGACCTGCGTGACGGGTACCCGTTTGGCTTTTTTGCGGTACCGTTAAAAAAGATCGTCAGGATCCATACAACATCGGGAACAACCGGAAAACCCACCGTTGTCGGGTATACCAGAAAGGATCTCGATACCTGGTCAGATCTCATCGCCCGCAATATGACTATGGTCGGAATAACGGAGGAGGACGTATTCCAGAATATGGTGAATTACGGGATGTTCACCGGGGGACTTGGATTCCATTATGGTGCAGAAAAAGTCGGGATGACCGTTATCCCCAGCGCGACCGGGAACACGAAACGCCAGATCGAGATGATTAATGATTTCGGGGTCACGACCATCCACTGTACCCCCAGTTATGCAATGCACCTTTCCGAAGTTGCCGAAGAAATGGGAACAACCATGGATAGTCTCAAAACGGGCATATTTGGGGCAGAAGCATGGTCGGAAAGCACAAGGAAAACACTGGAGAGCCGGCTTGGGGTAACTGCATACGATTCATACGGGCTCTCGGAACTGTTCGGGCCCGGGGTAGCATTCGAATGTCCTGAACGCGACGGGCTCCATATCTGGCACGATTCCTATCTTGTGGAGATCATCGATCCAAAAACCGGTGAGCAGGTTGCCGATGGTGAACGCGGAGAGATGGTTGTCACGCCACTTGTCAAGGAGGCAATGCCCCTCCTCCGATATCGGACAGGCGATGTTACCCTGATAATGGAGGACGGTTGCATCTGCAGGAGAGGGAAAAAGATCGCCCGGATAACCGGCAGAAGCGACGATATGCTCGTAATCCGGGGAATCAATGTCTTCCCGTCACAGATAGAGCATGTGCTCTTGAAAATTCCCGAAGTAGGCAATCAGTTTATGGTCTATATTGACAGAATTAATCATCTGGATGAGATGACCGTGGATGTCGAGATCAACCGGGATTCCTTCAGCGGGGAACTGGCAGATCTTGCCAACCTCCAGAAAAAGGTAGTCAAGGAACTGCGGGATGCTCTTGAGCTCCGGACCACGGTAAAACTGGTTGAACCGGGATCACTTCCACGATTTGAAGGGAAAGCAAAACGAGTAGTCGATCGAAGAGAGGTAGTCTGATGGTATGTTGGGATCCGCGCATAGAGGAGATGCCCAGTGAAGATCTCCAGAGAATGCAGTATAAGCTGTTGAAAACACTTGTATACCGGTTGTATAGTTTTTCCCCGTTTTATCATGACCGGATGAAGGAGCAGAACGTTCATCCTGACGATATCCGGCAGCTTTCCGATGTAAAAAAACTCCCGTTCATGTTCAAACGCGATCTTCGGGATAATTATCCGGACAAGATCTTCGCGGCACCAAAAGAGGAACTTGTACGGTATCACGTATCAAGCGGAACAACGGGAAAACCCACGGTGGTCGGATACACCCAGAATGACCTGAACACCTGGACAACATCTCTTGCACGGGCACTCACTTCGAGCGGGCTTGGACGCGGAGACGTCATCCAGGTCAGTTACGGGTACGGGCTGTTCACCGGGGGACTCGGGCTCCATTATGGTGCCGAACGTATCGGAGCGACCGTTCTTCCAACCAGTGTCGGGAATACCGAACGGCAGATCGAGTTGATGCAGGATCTCGGGGCAACCGCCATTGCCTGCACCCCCTCCTACCTCCTACATATCGGAGAAGTTGCCGAGAAGATGGGGGTAAATATCAAAAAAGACACCGAGCTTCGTACCGGGATTCTTGGTGCAGAACCCTGGACAGAAGGAATGCGGGTGAGGATCGAAAACTGGCTGGGCATAAAGGCATACGACATCTATGGCACGAGTGAACTTTCAGGGCCGATGTTCACCGAATGCACGGAACAGAAAGGATTCCACATCTGGTCGGACATTGCACTTGTGGAAATTATCGATCCAAAGACCGAGGAGCCGCTGGAAGCAGGTGAGAAGGGCGAACTCACGATAACTATCCTCCAGAAAGAGGCGCTGCCGATGATCCGGTACCGCATCGGTGATATTACCTGCATGCAAACTGATACCTGCGCTTGCGGGAGAACCCATCCACGGATCCAGCGGATCCAGGGAAGGGTTGACGATATGCTCATCATCAGGGGCATCAATGTCTTCCCGTCACAGATTGAGTATGGACTCATGGCAATCCCCGAAGTGGGCCAGCACTTCCAGATAGTTGTTGACCGAAAAGGTGCACTTGATGATCTGTTGGTACGGGTCGAACTCACTCGGGATTCATTCAGTGACAAGATCAATGATATTATGCAGGTACGGAAGAACGTTGAACACCGGCTCAGGAGTTCTCTGAATGTCAACGTGAATGTTGAACTCGTAGAACCCGGATCCTTACCCCGGTTTGAGGGTAAATCAAAGAAAGTGATCGACAAGAGGTCGTTATAGATGGATGCAAAAAAATATGTGATCAGGCAGATCTCGATATTCTCTGAGAACCGCCCGGGCAGGCTTGCTGCCATTGCCCATGCACTGGGTGAGGAAAAGATCAACATCCTTGCGTTCAGCATTGCTGAGGCCAATGGTTTTGGCGTGGTTCGGGCACTCGTGGATCACCCGGAAAAAGCCCACGACAAACTCCAGTCATTGGGATTCAATATTGCGTTCACAGAAGTTATCGCCGTAAAAATGAAGGATCAGCCCGGCGGCCTGTATGAGGTTGCAAAGATTTTGGGCGATGCAGGAATCAACATCGAATATTCTTATGCTTACTCCGGAAAAGATGGTGCGGTCCTCATCCTCCGGGTAGACCAGATCGAGGACGCAATAATCAGGATATTAGATTCTGGTGCAACATTGCTGGAACGATCCGTGTTCCATTAAAAATTCATTTTTTTTCCCATTTGATCAGTTCTGCAACCTGCGACAGTGTGCTGCCGCGACGGATCTCTTCCCGAATCCGCTCTTCATTTTTCCGAACTTCGAGTGCCCGGCGGGCTATCTCTAGGGCATGTCTTGCAGGGATCACCACAACCCCGCTCTCATCACCAATGATCCAGTCACCCGGCCTGACGATCTGGCCACAGCACTGGATCTCCGTATTGATCTCGCCCATCCCTTTTGGCTCACCGGCATTAGGCACAATTGCCTTTGCAAACAGGGGAAAATGGAGTGCCCGGATATCATCAACATCCCGGACTGCACCATCTATCACCACACCCGCAATCCCTCTCTGGATGCAGCTCCGGGTTGCGAGTTCACCCCAGGGAGCAATATGGATGCCACCATCGTTGTTGATGACGAGAATATCATCCCTGTCCGCGACATCGATCGCCTCCACCGGCTTTGCCCAGTCCCCGGCAAAAGTCTGGACCGTTATAGCTTTTCCGACCATTTTTACATTCCCGCATATGGAAAAGATGCCAGTCATGGATCCTTTCCGGTGCATGGCATCGGTCACATTGGGGGCAGAAACCTGTATAAGGAGCGATCGAATTTCCTCATCAACCGGTTTCTTTTCCCGTGATTGGTTGGATGGGCTGTCCATCTCCGAGCGGATCTTCCTTGCAGAACCGGTCACATCGGCAGATCGGACAATCCAACCCCCGACAATAACAATGTCAGCGCCGGTTTTTACCGCAATACCAGCCATATCTGCATCAATACCACCAGCAACCGCAAGTGGCAAACTCGTATTAACAGACAACTGGTGTAAAAATTCAAGCGAATCTTTCCCTGTCATCTGCTGGTCGATGCCCGTGTGCGCACAAATGATATCGATTCCCATCGACTCAAGCTGGCGGGCACGGGATACCGGATCGGTAACATTAATCAGGTCCGCCATGAGCCGTACGCCATATTTCCCTGCAGACCTGACCGCCTCTTTAACAACAGCATCATCTGCATCGGCAAGGATGCAGACAATATCAGCCCCGGCTTTTGCTGCCATCTCTACTTCAAGAGCACCGGTATCTGCGATCTTCATATCGGCAACAAGAGTTGATTCGGGAAATTCTTTCCTCAAGGCGCGTATGGCATGCATGCCCTCACTTTTTATCAGTGGTGTCCCTGCCTCAATCCAGTCCACACCGCCAAGAACCGCTTCATGAGCAATCTGCAGGGCCCGGGAAAGATCGAGGAGATCCAGTGCCACTTGCAGGACTGCTTTTTTCATGATAAATGATCTGCATGGCAGGATGCTTAATGATTACGAGGGGCGGCTCGGCTCCATTAAAAAATCAACGTATTCACAAAAGGGAGTAATCGGGGGTGGCAGATATTGGATATGTATCTCACGTAAGAGCGGTCTGGCTCAGAAAAACGAAGGGAGATTATTCAGCTTTAAATCCCTCATAAAAAACAATATGCTTCATCTCTTTCTTCTTGGTAATGGTGATATCAGCTGGGCTTCCTGCAGCAACTAAGCTGACCAGCGTATACATATCCGGAACAGCGAGCATCTGCCTGATTTTTTCCCCATAAGCCTTTTTTTCACCGGCAACCCAGCACGAACTGACACCATGAGCCTGAAGTGCCAGGATGAGATTCTCAGTCGCTGCACAGCAGTCTTCGAGATAATAGGTCTCCTTCTTTTCCCCAAAAACGGCAAAGCAGACGGCACATTCTGCAATAAATTTCCCATGATCCGTGAGATCTGCAATTTTTTGCAAGGTGTCCTTCTCTTTGACGACACCAAAAAGCCAGGGCTGAATATTCATTGCGGTTGGCGCCTGCGCTGCACATTCAAGGGCATCGCGGATCACCTGTCCATCAATTTCACCGGGTTTGAATTTTCTGACACTGTGACGCGATTTGATGATCGTTGTGACTATGTTCATACACCGGAATGGGAAAGGCAAGCAATAAAAGGTTGCGTGAAAAAAGGAATCAGTCTTTCCGGCACCATGCCAGGATTGCAACCATCAGCGCAACTCCTGCAAAGATTCCTTCAAACCCGGGGGAGTGAGTTGGTGAAGGAGTGGGAGCAACCGGGGTTGGGACCTGAGTTTCAGTCTGCACGACAGGGGCGATCGTGGTGCTGGTAATTGTCGGGGTTTTTACAACCGCAGGGGTTGGAGATACCGGAAGCGGCGTTGTTATCGTGGTCATGACAGGAGTTATCCCCTGCGTTGCCGTGGTTTGAGGATAGTTTCCGGTGATGAGCGGATTATGATCCTGATTCTGGACGGTTACCTTCTGGCTTACGGTTTTTCCGGCATTGTTGTAATTATCCTTCATCGAATTGACATTACATTCTGCCCAGATGACATACGTTCCGGGAGAGTATATCGACCGCTGGCCGGTATCCCAGATCGCGGCCGTGTACTGAGGAGTCGTTGTTATCGGATAATCCACAAGGGAGGTTGCGGTCCCGGCACTGTTGACCAGAGAAGAGTAGGTTGACCCGCTGGGATCCTGCACCTTAATGGTGATCGGAACCGAGGTCACGCCACTGCGCTGTGCTATCGGGACAAGGTTGGTGTCAATCCGGAACCGGATCTCATCATCGGTTGACACCCATTTATCCGTCACGTCGACACCCACGGTCGTATCTTCTATACGGATTTCAAGATTAGGATCCACCACATTGAAAGCAGTCCCATTGGCATTTCCCGCAGGGTCTAGACGGAACCATGAACCAGTATATGATGCGAAGGTACTCGGGGTGACGGAGAAACTTGTCAGGCTCGGTATGGGAACCTTCTGGGAGGGGGCACTCTCGGAAATTGATGCTGCAGAAGCCCACCACCCGATTTGCGTATCTCCCGCCATTGCATGGGTAATATCAAGCCCTTGTTCACCGATGAAGACGGTTCCTCCCGGGGAGATGTCGGTGATCGCTCCACTTGCAGGACCTATAAAAAAAACAAGAATGAGAACGATCAGAATCCGGAAATGTGGAAACGGGATTGCCATAAACATCCTCTCCATTTCGGACTATTTAAACATTTCAAGTGCAGGAAATATCTCAATCGGATGTGACTGATATCCGTTGAAAAAGAGATTCACGATGTAATTTATCGCGGGACCGGATGAATTCCCTCACCATCGATCACAACAAAAATACCAGGAGGAATTTTTTCATTCTGCAGTACCGCTCGGATCTTTGCCTCATCGGTCTCTTCTGCCACTTTTCTATCACGCAAATTTTTTGCAATTACTCTGGCATCCTCATGGGAAATTTCCCGGCCAAGACCGGGACACGGATACGTCCGGACGGTATCACCATCAAGAACAAAAGGATAGGTTCTGCAGATCCAGGGCCTGTTTTCGTAAATCCGGCATGCAGAATTTTCAAGAAACATGCAGTTCCCATCAATACGATGGATACACCACCCGATGGTGTAAGTGTGATCTGCCCCATGGGAAATTTTTTCAGGATAGGGTTTGGCAATCTCCTGCCATGAGAAGCCGGAACCTTCCATGATCTCCCGTATCTCTGCAGGGGTTACCATCACAAGATTTGAATCCGGTTCCACCGCAGAACAGCAGGTGCCACACCGCGTGCATTCAAATCCGATCGACTGGATGATGCCAGCAATCCGTTTGATCTCGTTCATGGACTGCGCTAACCGCTTACCGCAAATCCTCAAGAGTGATCCGGTTAAAGTTCTCAAATATCCTGTTACCCTCGAAGGTATGGCTCACTTCCGGGTGCCACTGGAGACCGTAGATCTGCTTTTTTGGCAGCGCAATAGCTTCAGCACCACAGATCGATGACCGGGCCAGGCGGACAAATCCTTCAGGCACCTGGGAAACCTCATCGGCATGGGAGGCCCAGACACTGATCTTTTCAGGGTACCCATCCAGGATATCCGCCGTTTCGAGTATTTCAACATCTACCGGGCCGTATCCCCCGCTTTTTCCCGAAGAGACACTCCCGCCGAACCGTGTTGCGATAATGTGAAGACCAAGACATATCCCAAGAACGGGAAGACCAAGATCCAAATACCGGGCACAGTTGCCGGCACGATCAAGTGTCGGTCCACCGCCAAGAATAATGCCCCGGCAGTTTCCGGTAACCTCATCAGCAGGAGTTGTGTTGGGAATTAACGATACTTCGATATCCAAATCGCGTAATGCACGATGGATGAGGTGATTGAACTGCCCATAATTATTGACAACATAGATGGGAAGCATTGTACTTTACCGTGGTTTTTCTGATCCTATAAGCCTGTTCAGACATACGCATTCACGGTAGAGAGGATCCTGGTACGGATCTTTTCTTCTGAATAGCCGAGAAGGTGGGCAAGACACATCGCACCGCCGGCACCCATCCCCTCCTTCACCTCCCCGATACAATACCGGGCAAGACCGGCATGGCCAAGGGATCCAAATGCGGGATCAATGTAGAACATTTCAACACCAATCTCCCTTGCGATCTGCTGAACATTTGCCGAGGGATCATCGCGCACATAACACGTTGTCACGATGGGCGGCAAAGGGTTTTTCAATGCTTTAATGAAAGCAGCAACAGCAAGCATCTGGGTACCCCCGGCAAGCAGGATACTGCCCGAATAGGATTTGGCGATGCCTGCGGCGACCGGCATCATCGGATCCCCGGAATATTTTACCATGCTGAACGGATCCGTAACACCGTCTTTTTTAATTCGTGCAAGCGATGCGCGGCAGATCTCCTCTTTGATGCCGAGAGGGTTGGCAGCAAAACTGCTGCTCACGGATGCTTCATAACCAAGTGCGCGAAGGACACAGAGTGCCGTCGTTGTGCCACCGGGGACGCATTCGCCAAGCACGAGCAGATCAGTGTAGGCGGACAGAATTTTTCCGAGCGCTTCCCCACGGCTGAACAGGTCATGTGCCAGAGGAACGGCATTAGTAAACCGGGGATCCTCTCCAACATTACCATAGACGTCATAACAGGGAACCGTGGGAGTATGGCGAAGGCCGGCATTGATGAAAACGGGCTGAAGGTTGCAGAGGTCAATCATTGACCGGGTGATGCTTGCCGGTGTCGGGCACCCTGTCGGGGTGTTGGGGTTGCCCGGATAACTCGTTATTGCCCCATTCGAGATCAACTCTGCATCCAGGACAGGAGTTAAGAGGGTTTTTTCCGCGGATGGGCCGGCTCCGGAAACACCCGGCACCGTGGAGAGCAGGGTGTTGGCAAGGATACCACAAAAGACCGGTTTGGTAAATGAAATACCGGGTTCTGAAGAGAGGAATGCCATAGTATTCATCGCATATATCGGCATGGGGAGGATTGAAGATATCGATTCGGGATAATTCCACAACGATATAATAGTCATATCGATCCAACACCTTATGACATGTTTGAGATCGAACAGCGGTTGCGTGACAAGGGGATCACACCTGACGATATTGTTACTGCAGCCATGGGCCTCTATGTCTCACATGGCATGCCGGAGGATCAGGCTGCTGTTGAGATTAAAAAGAAGATCAGGAAATACCTAGATGATCCTAATGTTGCATCCCTCCTTCTCGGAGCTATCCTTCTCGAAGATGAACTTTATACCAAACGGAAAAACTCCGAGATCGCAGATGACCCGGTCTTCCTGTTAAGCGATGAGATCATCGGAATGGCAATTGCTGAATGCATCGGGGGAACCTATGCGCGTTTTGAGTTCACCCGGTATGACCAGAAGAAGCCCGGTATCCTTGCAACGCTCGGGCCGTTTCTTGATGATGCCATAGCTGGACTGATAGCAGGATGCACCTCGCGCCTGTATAGTGAATGCATATGAAAACCCTCCTGTCCCTCTTACAATTCACCACTATACTCCCCTTAGGAAAGCCCCGGGATCTGGAACTGTTTGCCCGGCGTTCGTATCTCTACCCGCTGGCAGGATATTGTATCGGTGCTCTCGTCGCCCTCCCGGTTCTTTTCATCGCGAACCCACTTATTGCAGCGGCAATTGCAGTCGCACTCCTGCTGCTGGTCACCGGTGCCCACCATTTTGACGGTCTGTTGGATCTCGGGGACGGGCTGATGGCCCACGGGAGCCGCCAGAAGCGAATCGGGGCTCTCACGGATCGCAATGTCGGTGCCGGGGGAATCGCAGCTGGCGTCGCAGTCACCCTGCTTCTGTTTGCAGGACTGGCAGAGGCTTCCTCCATCATCTATGCCCTGATCATCGGGGAGGTCTGCGCAAAATTTTCCATGGCGTCCCTGACAACCTACGGAAAACCGTTCCGTGAGGGGATCCACAGTTATCTGCACCAGTACTCGCGGCAATATTTCCCCGCGCTGTCATTCATCCTCTGCATCCCGCTCTTCCTCATCCCCATTGCCCCCGTTAAGATCGTTGGTGCATTCCTCATGATGATCATTTGCCCGACAATTTTGCTTCTCGTATCCGAACGGCTCTTTGGAGGGATGAACGGCGATGTTGCAGGCGCATCCAATGAGATTACCCGGGCAGGCGCAATCCTTGCTATAGTACTCCTGTAAACGGGGGATTTTGTCCCACGCTGGAAATGTGCAGAGTCATTCCGGATAATCCATCTTTTCCTTAAGAAAAACAGGGTTCTCTCGCGCAGAACCGGGATAGTTATTCGATCTCGTGCAAAGAATGGGAAAAAAGCAAGACAGGAAAAATGGTGTCAGTAGAGATTGGTAAACCCGCAACCCTCGTCATCTGCACATTCGATCGCAGAACCATCACGAACCAATGAGTTGAAGAGCATTGCTGCATTCATCAGGTTATCATCAGAGATGCGGCCACCCCGTATGTCTTTAAGTGCCTGGTTCTGGGGTGCAGGAGATACGCGTGTCCCGATTCTTACACCAGTACAGTGACGGCAATACGCGCAGTGGCTGTACACGGATACATCACCATCGGCACAGGCAACCGTTACCCGCTGTTTCTTCTCATCACGCTGGAATGGCAGGGTCTTCATACAAAAAGGATAATCAGCAATGGGATATGATAATACCGATGTTGAGTTCTCACCGTAAAACAGGCAGCGTAATCGAAATATTTTAAATAGTTGGGTCTCATATAAGTAATACTCGCATAACCAGACTGTAAGCGGACAGTCTCTATGTTTTGGAGGATCACATAAATGGCATCTGACAAACCCCACATGAATCTCGCCGTCATCGGCCACATCGACCACGGAAAGTCAACAACCGTCGGACGAATGATGTTCGAGACCGGCGCTGTAGCGCCCCACATCATCGAAGGATACAAGAAGGAAGCCGAAAGCAAAGGCAAGGGTACCTTTGAATTTGCATGGGTCATGGACAGCCTCAAAGAAGAGCGTGAGAGAGGTATCACCATCGATATCGCCCACAAGAGGTTCGACACCGCCAAGTTCTACTTCACCGTTGTGGACTGCCCCGGACACCGGGACTTCGTCAAGAACATGATCACCGGTGCATCCCAGGCTGATGCAGCAGTCCTCGTGGTCGCAGCACCTGACGGCCCGATGGAACAGACCAAGGAGCACGTATTCCTTGCAAGGACCCTTGGCATCACCCAGATCATCATTGCCATCAACAAGATGGACTCCGTCAAGTATGACGAGAAGAGGTACAACGAGGTCAAGACCGAGATGAGCAACCTCATCAAGATGGTCGGCTACAAGCCAGAAGAGACCCCGTTCATCCCTATCAGCTCCATGACTGGTGTCAACATCAAGGTCAACAGCCCCGAGACCCCCTGGTACAAGGGCCCGGCACTTATCACGGCACTCGACCTCTTCAAGGAACCCGAGAAGCCCACCGACAAGCCCATGCGCCTGCCCATCCAGGACGTTTACAGTATCAGCGGTATCGGCACGGTGCCGGTCGGCCGTGTTGAGACGGGCATCGTCAAGAAAGGAATGAAAGTCTCCTTCATGCCCGCCAACAAGCAGGGAGAAATCAAGTCCATTGAGATGCACCATGAGGAAATCCCCCAGGCACTCCCCGGGGACAACGTTGGTTTCAACGTCCGTGGTATCGGAAAGGGCGACATCCGCCGCGGCGATGTCATGGGCCCGGCAGAAGCACCCCCGACCGTTGCAGATGAATTCACTGCACAGATCGTCGTGCTCCAGCACCCGAGCGCACTGACCGTAGGATACACCCCGGTCTTCCACTGCCACACAACCCAGACTGCATGCACCTTCATGGAGCTCAAGAAGAAACTCGACCCCCGCTCCGGCCAGGTCAAGGAAGAGAACCCGACGTTCCTCAAGTCAGGAGATGCCGCAATCGTCGTCATCAAGCCGACCAAGCCGATGGTCATCGAGAACGTCAAGGAACTCCCCCAGTTGGGAAGGTTCGCAGTCCGAGATATGGGATCAACGATTGCTGCCGGCATGTGCATCGCCATTCAGCCAAAGCAGATGCTCTAAATATTTTGTGGTGAAGTATCATGCAGAAAGCCAGAATTCGCCTGACAGGAACAGACTTCAACAAAGTTGAGATGGTCTGTGACAGAATACGAGAGATAGCCGAACGCACAGGTGTAAATCTGGCAGGACCGATACCACTTCCGACCAAGAGGTTGGTTGTTCCGATCCGCAAAAGTCCCGATGGCGAGGGGACCGCCACATGGGATCGCTGGCAGCTGCGGGTTCACAAACGCCTCATCGATATCGATGCAGACGAACGTGCACTCCGGCAGCTCATGCGCATTCAGGTGCCAAAAGATATCGGCATTGAGATTGTTTTAGAGAGTTGAAGGTGCCGCGTGCAGCAGGCCGCGGGATTTTCCCAAACCATCAAAAAAATTTTTACTTTTGAACGGATTTTTCTCCTGATATTAATCGGGGCCATTGTTCTACGCTTCTGGCACCTTGATCTCAAACTCCTGCACCATGACGAAGCAATTCATGCATGGTTCTCGTACGAGCTCCTCACCAGGGGAGCA
>JALOBP010000162.1 GCA_023228295.1 Methanoregula sp. | reverse complement strand
GACCTCGCTTGCATCCGGAATCCCTGATGAAGAGATACTCTTGTCAGGAAATGAAGAACGGATTTTTCGCAAGAAGATCATTCCAACGGTTTTTGAAGACGGGAAGAAGGGAATGACCATTCTTCTAGAGGATATCTCTCTCAAAAAAGCGGCTGAAAAAGATCTCGCTGCCAGCGAAGAACGGTTCAGGCTTATGGCAGAGAATATCCAGGACGGCATCACCATCTGGGAAGAGAAGAAAATTACCTTTATGAATAAAAGGGCAGAGGAGATTTTTGGCTATAACAAAAACGAACTTTCCCTGATGAGTCCTGCTGATCTTGCGGCACCACAGGAACGCGAACGATTGCGGGAAGTAATATCCCGTTCGATGGAAAGCAAATCCATTCCTTCCGATCTGACATTCTGGATTGAACGAAAGGATGGGAGCAGGCGGTTTATCCTCAACCGGATTACCTCAGTGAAACATGCAAAAGGTGTGACCTGTTACATCATCACGACGGATTTCACAGAATGGAAACAGGCAAATGATGCTCTCGAGAACCAGCTGGGTTTCCTGCAGCATATGATCAACACCTATCCAAACCCGCTCTTTTACCGGGATATGCAGGGCAGGTACCTTGGGTGTAACACTGCATTTTCCAACCTTATCGGAAAAATGTCGGGGGAGATCGCTGGAAAGACGAGTGAAGATGTGCTCGGGAACGATCAGGCTTCAGTATTTCTTAGGCATGACGAAGATCTCATGAAGGGAGGCGATCTTTTTACATTCTCATCAGCGTTTACCCGCCCCGATGGTACGCATTGCCAATTAAAAATCCAGAAATCCCGGCTTGTCCTGACAAATGGAAATACCGCCGGCACGGTTGGACTTGTCCTGGCCATGGAAGATATAACTCCAGTAAAACCACTTTGAAATATTTAATTAGCTGGAAAACCGAACACTGGTTGATGAAAATTAACCAATTCCGGATTATCTGCATGGTAAGTCTTGTCGCACTTCTGGCTGTTTCCGGGTGTGTTGCTCCCCCGGAAGCATCCACGACCGGGCCGGTAGATCTGTATGATCCCAATCAGTTTGCTCAGGTTACTGCCGGGGGTTCAGACCCGGGATTACTTGCCCAAGCAACACCATTCCAGACAACCGCTGTGCAGACCCAGGGGTATTCTGTTATTGAACCCCCCACCCAGATACCTGAAGATATGGTCTGCCTGATCTTTTTCTCAGATTATGCCTGGACTTTAGAGAGCAACCGAACAGCAAAAAATTTCAATCTCCTCAATCCACCGATGTACATCAACTACTCAATTACGGAACCATTCAACGTTACCGGAACGAAAATTGTTACCGAAAAAGGAAAGGAAAAAACGGTAAAATATTCGTATTATAGCCCGTATGCATTCCTTGAGATTACGGTGAGGGATCCTGTTACCGGCGAGATATTCCAGCAGGACGGTTTCGGAAAGGATTACGGGTCGATGACCAATAAGACAATTCAGATCACAAAACCCGGCAACCTGTTGATCGAAATCGGCGGGAACAATGTCACGCCATCGGTCGGATTCTGGGTTAAACCCGTTGGCAATATCAACGATCCGGCAGTGAATGTATCAGCACTGGAATGCAGATCTCAGGATTATGTCAAGCGGTTGCACCAATAATTATTCTCTCCTCTCTTTTGATATAGCGTGACCTATTTAAGCGATAAGAGCATTTTTAGTAAGGCAGGCAATCACACCATGTCCCGGTGGGGTAGCGGATATCCTAGAAGATTGCGGATCTTTTGACCCGGGTTCAAGTCCCGGCCGGGGCGTAAATTCTTTTCCTGTTCAAATCTTTTCAATGGCAGGTAAACTGCAATGGGTGCCCGACCGGTTCCCGGCACATCCGGCACTTTGCCGGGTATTTCCATAATCTTTTACCCATACATTTTTCTCGTGGTAAAATTTTCCGGAAAAGAGCTGCAATGTGCCGAAACGGGCGATCCGGTTTTTACTGAAGGTAAGTAGGTGCTGGCCGACCAGCGCATGAAGGGTTGTTAACAATCGGAAAGTACATCGCCCGACCCACAGTAAGATCCCTACCCGTTATTGTCAAAGGTTCTACCCCGTCTCCCAAAACCCTCCTGGGAATTCTGGTTCACTGGATTACACTGCAGGCCCGATTATGCCCCATTTTTCCCTCGCCCCTCCAGACCCGGAGGACGTGATCCAAAAAACGTAAAAAATTCCGGCCGGAACAATTCTACATCAATGGCAGGAATGCGGAAGATCCTGTTTTGTAATGCTACCTCGACAAAATGAAGGAGGGGGAAGGTTTAGAACCGGATAGGGTGATTTACCCCAATCTGCCGCAATGGCTCATTATCGCAGACCCCCCTTTCATCCACTGCCACCGCGGAAATTTTACCCTGGAACTGCATTGGGGCGACTTACGATGTGCTGATAGTGATCGAGGTGTATGAAAGAATATTTTGCCTCCCTTCAGGATGATTGCAGATTCCTCCAGAGATGAAATTTTCCCGCTTACCCTGCCGGGAAACGAAACAGCATCCCATGTTTCCTCCGCCAGAGATGGGCCATGGAGTCCAGGCAGACCGTCATCCCCTGCCTTTCACGTTAAAATTCCCCTGCAAAAGGGTTAAAAAAAAGGGAATCCTTCAGATAACCTGCGCCAGCATGAGCGGGACAAAACCACAGAGCGCAACCACCAGCACCGCCATGACTGCATAATCGCGGCGGGCAAACGTCCGCTCCCGGACATGCGTCTTTTTTCCGGTCCGGTATCCCCGCATATCAATGGTGAGCCCGATGACGTTCGAGCGGAGCAGCGCGTTCGATACGAGCGGGATAACGATGGGTGCAACGCTCCGGATCTTGCCGATGAACCCTTCACCGGGATTGAACCCCCTCGCAAGTTGTGCCTCATGGATCCGCTGCCCCTCGATCTGGAGCGTAGGAATGAACCGGAGTGCGATGATGAACATCAGCGTATAATCGATGGGAAGGCCGGCCCGGTCCAGCGTATGGACAAGGTCCCGGGGCTGGGTCGAGATCAGGAAGAGCTGGAACGCAAAGATGAGCACGATAAACCGGAGCGTGAGAACAAATCCGATCATGAGCCCGCCGGTCGTGATGGGAACGAGGCCACCGATCCAGGGGATGCCCTGCGGGACCAGGTACCCGAGAATATCACCATTGGGCATCGTTATGACCGTGATGAGGATGAAGATGATGCTCATGATGATGATGAGCTTGAGCTGCTGGAGCGACTCGGTGAGGAGTTCCCCGTAGGCAGCAAAAACCATCATCGCAAGGACCATGAGCACAAGGAATGCCAGGTTGGTTGAGATGAGGCACATGACGCTCACGACAAGGATGAACGCAATCTTCGTGAACGGGTGGAGCCGGTGCAGGAACGCGTCCTTGTGCACGTACTGGAGGATCC
>JALOBP010000076.1 GCA_023228295.1 Methanoregula sp. | reverse complement strand
ACTCCATACGTATGCCTTCGAAGAAGACACGCTTGTCCGTATCCGGTCAATCTGCGATGCCCACCTTAACATGAAAAAAGCACTCGTAGGGGATAAGTACGTCATGGTCATGGAAGTCGTTAAAGTTCGGGGCGCACGGAAAACAACCGGGAACCTGGTAAGTTTCGAAGTCCACCCGGGATATGGTATGAAGATCATACCCATGAGTTTTGCGAGGGTCTGATATGGGCTCGCCCTCGATGGCGATCAACCTCCCGTTCAAACCGGAAGTGCTTGATACAACCATTGATTTTTATTCCGACATCGAGTCAAGCGCCCTCTATAAAATGCTCCCGGCAAATGCCAAGGAGTACGTCAAGGCAAGTCCCCATCTTCTTGAATACCTTCACGTCTTTCCCGTCAATACCTACGGGATTCCGCTCTTCCTCTCCGAGCTGAAAAAAGATCTTCGCACCATGAAAAGCCCCAACATCATCTACCCGGTCAACGACACTACCTTTATCCATATTCTCCCGGACCCGGATGATGTAAGGAATTATTACATTCCCATCGAGCCCTCATTCCTGCATAGTGTTAACCAGATGTTACCAGTCATCGAGACCAAACTCATCGATATCATCGATGCGCTTGAAGAAGATCCCATCAGCGACAAGGAACGTACTGAAGTTATCAAGAAGATGCTTGCTTCGGTTGCAGTCATACGGCCAAAAGGTGTTGATATCACCAAGTTGACCGGCGCTGCTGCGGGACAGCAGGATCTCAAGACAAAGCTCACCACGTTTCTGAATACGGATTTTTCCGCAAAAGACAAGATGAAGAATGTCAAAAAGAAGCACCAGATTCCCATGACACCGGAGGGCAAGGTGATCCTTACCGACGAGGAATACCGGGCAATCGAGTACCTTCTGATTCGGGATAAAATCGATATGGGTGTCCTTAAACCATTCCTTTCGGACAACTATATTGAAGATATCTCCTGTGACGGTATCGGCCCGATCTTCATCGAGCACAAGATATTCAAGGGCCTGAAATCTGTTATAGAGTTCAAGGTTTCCAGCGAACTTGATGAGTTTGTCGTCAAGATGGCAGAGCGGATCAAGCGCCCCATCACCTATCGGAGTCCCATTGTCGATGCCACGCTGCTGGATGGCTCCCGTATCAACATTGTGTACGGGACTGCCATCAGCAGGCACGGCAGTAACTTCAGTATCCGTAAGGTGAACGAGGTACCCCTGAGCATCCTCAATATTGTCGAGAGCAATGGTATTGACTACACGTGTGCCGCATATATCTGGATCTGTGTCGAGTATGGGATGTCCCTTTTCGTCTCCGGGGAAACCGCGAGCGGCAAGACCACGCTCCTGAATGCAATCACGACGTTCATCCCCCCGGAGAACAAGATCGTCACCATCGAAGATACGCCGGAACTGACTGTCCCGCACCGGAACTGGGTGCGTGAGGTTGCGCTTGCAAAAGGAAAAGGGGAAGGTGGCGGTGAGGCGAGTGAAGGATGGATGTTTGACCTGCTCAAGGCAGCCCTCCGTCAGCGTCCCAACCAGATCCTTGTCGGTGAGATCCGTGGTGTCGAAGGAGCGGTTGCATTTGGCGCCATGCAGACCGGCCACCCTGTTATGAGCACATTCCACGCAGCATCTGTTGAAAAACTCATCCAGCGTCTTTGCGGGGATCCCATCAATATTCCCAAGACCTATGTCGACAACCTGAACCTTGTGATCATCCAGAGCGCGGTGAAGCGCCCGGATGGCCAGCTGGTGCGGCGGATGATCAGCTGCAATGAACTGGTTGGATTCAACCCTGAGACCCAGGGGTTCACCTTTGTCCAGATGTTCACCTGGGAACCGGTATCGGACACATTCGTCTGGAGCGGGAAAGGCAGTTCATTCCTCCTGGAAAACAAGATAGCAACCATGTTGGGAATGCCGGACAATAAAAAATCAGAAATATATCTTGAAGTGGAGAAGCGGGCAAAGATCCTTGAGCGGCTGCACAAAGCAGGATATACAAAATTCTGGGATCTGTTTCACATGATGACCAAGATCAAGAAACAGGGTCTTCTTACTATCGGTGGATGAGATGGTTGATCCCATATCCGACACCAAACCAACCATAGAACGCAAACAGATTCCGTTTGCATCCACAATCGAAGGTCTGAAAGAAAGGATCTCAAATATCAATGAAAATAAAAAAATGGGTGCCGATCTTCTTTTCACAACCACGTATATGGCATCCCTGGCCCTTGCAAATGCCTCCCGCAACGAGATTTTTTCCTATGCTGCAAACCGTAAAGAGTACATCTCGTCAAAATATCTCGAAAGAGTGGATCTTTACGTAAAGAAATGGGGTTACAGTTATTCTGAATCCTTAAGCATTGTTGCGGAAAAAGTCAATAATGTAACCTTAAAAAGTATGCTGAACCGGTATGCCAACTCGATTGACACGGGTGTACCGGATGACGATTTCCTGAAAAATGAGCTTGCCACGATCAGGAGTGTCTACCGCAGCCAGGTCGAACAGGGAATTGAACTGACAAAACAATGGGGTGATGCGTATGTTGCAATGCTGCTGTCTGCGACCGTCATTGCAGTTACCCTCATGATCTCCATTGCAATCTATTCACCTGCGGGTTTGCAATCAACCCTCAATATTGCATATGGGATTGTCCTCTCGATCTGTGTGGGTGGAAACATCCTCATGTACCAGTCGGTTCCGGACGATCCCCGGTCCCATGGCCTTATGATACGGGCATCCAAAGAGCAGATGACCATTCGTGCCATGGAACGGATTATCATTCCCGTTACCATCGCTGCAATTATCATTCTTGGATTACTTGGGGTAAGTGCTGGTGTGATCTATCTCCTGATAGGCATTCTCATGACCCCTTTAGGGGTTATTGGTTTTATTGACAATGAGAATATCTGCATGCGGGATAATGACTTTTCAACATTTATCAGGAGTTTTGGAGCGGTAATGGGCGGCCAGGGGACCACCGCGGTATATGCTCTCGCAACGATCGACCGGAAATCGCTTACGGCCCTGGAACCCCTGGTCAATGCGGTATATTCCCAGATGAATCTCGGACTTGATACACGACAGATCTGGGACAAGTTTATCGGAGACGCGGGCAGCAATCTCATTTACAAGTACCTCAATATTTACCTTGATACCATCACGCTCGGCGGTCCGCCGGAACCGATCGGGACGGTTGTCGGGTCATCGATTCTCGAGCAGACTCTTCTGAGAGAGAAGGCAGACATGCATGCCCGCAGCTTTATCATACTGCTTATTCCCATGCATTGTGCCATGGCCGGGATTTTAATTTCCCTGTACCGCATCATGGTCGTGCTGACGGGTTCGGTTGGAGCCATGATGGCACAATTCGAAGAAGCGTCAGCATCTGCTTCATCGGGCATTGGTGGTGGCATTGGTGGCGGCGGGTCACTGGCAGGTCTCAGCATGTTCACCAACTTCCCTGAAAAAGAAATGGGGACGTTTGTCGTTATCATCCTCACCATGATTACCATTGCCGATATCGTTGCCGCACGGGTCGTTGGCGGGGGAGATAGGTATATGTTTTATTTCTATACAGCATTATTCTGTATACTAACCGGATTAATGCTCATCCTTACACCTATCGGAGTCGGATTTTTCTTCAGTGTCGAAGGACTCCAGGCCATGGGATCGACAAGCGGATTCACGGGATAATCATGGATAAAAAAGTTCGCAGGCTGGTAATGTTCTGTACCATCCTTACCGTAGGTCTTGTCCTCCTGTTCATCGAGGTCACATTCATCCAGCTCCTCCTCCTTATGATTGCATTAGCGATTGTTCTTCCGTTCCTCCTCGGGATGGTTACAATTGCTGAGGTTCGGGCCGCATTTGAGACCTTCAAAGAACAGCGACTCAAAAAGAACAGTCTGTATAAAAAACTCGACGGGATCAAACTCTTTGAAAAGAAGGGGGCGGGAAAACAGGAGTCCCCCCCGTCAAAAACCCCCGAAAAGACGAAGGCTGGGGCCGCAAAAACTGTGGCTACGGGAAAATCACCTGGTAAATGGCCGTTCAGTTCCCAGATCGGATCAATTGTCACTACCCTGAAATCCCTGGGTACAAGCATACGGCAGAAGGCCCGACCGGGGAGGAAAGTAGCTGATATCAACAAGATGCTGGATTCCACGGTCAATCATACCGTTGATAAAAATTCGGGCAACCTCCCGCTTCCTGCCCCGGGCGGAGCTGGTTCCGCATCATCCGCAGAGGCCGATCCCTTCATGTCACTCTCCGATGATGAGTTCGACTCAGGCCTCCTTGACGGGCTGGACGATGAGGATATGACACAGGCCGGCATGTCAACTGGTGGCAATGGTTCTTCCGGGCTTCCGGATGACATGGCCCTTCCGGAACCCGAGCTCTCAATGCCGGATCTTGAAATGGATTCCGCGGCGGCTGATATCCTGAAGGAGAATGCAGGAGATGAAGGGCTTGACGGGTTCAGCGGCCTGGATGACGGTGGCGATGCCGGAAACGATCTTGACGATCTTGACAGCATCAGTCTCGATGATGTCGACCTTGATGCTGATCTTGACGAAGATGCTGACGGGGAGGGCTCCACTGCGGCCGAACCAGTTGCCGCAGAAACACCGGCACCTGCGGCGGGAACATCTGCTGCGCAGCCGACTGAGGACTTTGGTGCGGCAAAGGCATCCTGGATTCCCTCAGATGCACCTGGCGAGGATGATCTGAACAGTATGCAGTCAGACATGGCATCGTTTGCCGGTGGATCCGGGGGCACTGATGAAGATCTGCTCAGTTCCATTGCATCCGATGTCAAGCGGACGGTTAAGGAAAGAGACTTAAGTCTCCTGCGGGAACTCAAGGATTTCAAGGCACCTGCTGAGGATATTGAAACAGAACTCACGGATTTGTACCAGCGGATGGGATCACTCAAGAAACCCAAGAATACCCCTGATTCCACCACCAATGAACTAAAGTAACTGTTTGCTTAATACCTATAGGAATGCATTCTGAATCAGACGAAAGATTACTCATGGGGATTCAATGAAAGAAGTTCCAGTAAAAATCGAACACAACAAACAATGGGTAGTTGTCAAGCTGGGTGTTGGTGAAGACCGTCTGGTCATCCCGGCACCGGTCAATAAAGAGATCATTTTCAAGACCGTGCTGGACCTGGCCGAACGGAAGAATGTCCTGATCATAACGGTCAAGACCGATGCTGAGGCCGTGTATAAAATACTCTCCGTTGAGAAAGTCCTGTCTGTCCTGAAAAAACTGATCCTTGCATCCTGCAATGCCTACCGGCTCATGGCCTATTTCATGTCACCGGCAATTAAAGGCGGGGTGATGGTCAAGGACGCCCAGTGGGAGAAGGGAAGCGTCGTTGTAGTCAATTCAGGCATCTGGTTTGTCAGCGCGACAAAGCAGGTCTGTGTCCCGGTAACGGATGTTGCTTCCATCGAGCTCACCAAACGCGAAGTTCAGGGAAAAGCAACTGATGTCGTCAAGATCGATCATCTGGAATCCGGCGAAGTGGTTTCAAGTCTTGTCTTATGCCCGCTTTCTACCCTGCAGGTTCTCTATAACTTTTTAAAAGAGACCACAAAAAGCATGGACATGACGGGTACCGAACTCGACGGTATTGACCAGCAGGTTGCCATGCTCATCTATTCCGGTATGGACTCCCATGCCATCGAGAACATGCTCAATATCCCCCATAAACAACTCGATGGAATTTATGAGAAGATTCTCAAACTTGGTTTAGCCGAAGTCGTTATTATCCGCAGAGAAGTCCAGCTGACCACAAAAGGAGTTCGCTACTTTTCGGATGCTACAAAATCACAAACAAACTGATTTTTTCCTTTATTTTTGTCATATCAGTTTTTTTTTTCGCCGTAACAGTTTTATGTTATTATAGACCAAACAGTTAGTTGATCGTCAATGGGAAAGATTCTGATAGTGGATGATACCCTCTTCATGCGAACCCTCCTGAAGAATATCCTGTTCTCCGGAGGGCATACCATCGCCGGTGAAGCTGGAGATGGGGAAGAAGCAGTAGCAAAATATAAAGAACTTAAGCCGGATCTCGTCACGATGGATGTCGTCATGCCCAAGATGAACGGCATTGAAGCACTCAAAGGGATCAAGGCAATCGATCCTGCTGCAAGAGTCGTCATGTGCACTGCTGTCGGCCAGGAACAGATGGTAAAACTGGCTATCAAATCCGGTGCAAAGGGGTATATCGTCAAACCATTCCAGGCCCCAAAAGTGCTTGAGGAAGTAAAGAACGTTCTGGCAACCTGACGTTATGGTGAAACTACTCATTGTGGATGACTCCGTATTCATGCGGACCGTTATCCGGGATATTGTCTCAAAAGATCCGTCAATAGAGGTAGTGGGAACTGCATCCAACGGTGTCGAAGCCCTTGAGAAGATCGCAAGTCTTCAACCGGATGTCATCACGCTCGATATCGAGATGCCAAGGATGAACGGTATCCAGGTACTTGAGGAACTCCGTAAGGTGAAAAAACGACCACGGGTCATGATGCTCAGTTCGCTCACATCGAAAGATGCCGAGATGACCACGCAGGCAATTCGTCTTGGAGCCGACGATTTCATGCTCAAGCCCAAGGATATCCCGCATGTCAGGGAGATCGGAGCCGAACTAGTTTCCAAAGTCAAGCATCTCATCACACTTCCGATCCAGCGACAGATTGTCCGATCCACCGCAAAGAACCCGGCTGCCCGCCGGGTTGTTCTTATCGGATCCTCAGCCGGGGGCCCACCGATGCTGGATTCCCTGCTTGCAGCACTCCCGGCAGGCCTCCCTGCGGGTGTTGTGGTAACCCAGCATATGCCCCCTGGTTTTACGGCACCCCTTGCAGAGCGTTTCAACCGCATCGCAACCATGCCGGTGAAAGAAACGGAGAACGGTGACCTGCTGGAAACGGGTAAGATCCTCCTCTCCAAAGCGGGCATCCACACCATTGTGAGTGGGGTCATGGAAGATAAAAATACAAAAAACGGCAGGATTATCCATTCCAACGCACCCCCAATCCACGGGGTCCGTCCGGCCGTCGACAAGACGTTTGAATCCGCTGCTCAGGTTTTTGGCAAGAATATCGTTTCCGTTGTGCTGAGTGGAATGGGAAACGATGCCGGCGAAGGTGCCCTTGCTATAAAACAGGCCGGGGGCACCAACCTTGTCTGCGCGGAGAAAGACTGCCTTGTCTATGGTATGGCACGATCCGTCATTTCCAAGAATGCCGCGGACAAGATCATTCCCTTGGACAAGTTAGCAGATGAAATTGAGAGAGTAGTACTCCAGATGGAGGCAGGAAATGTCTGAATTTGAGGCTTACCGGGGACTATTTGTTGCAGAGTCACGAGAGAACCATGAGAACCTCGTCAAGAATCTCCTGATCCTGGAGAAGGGTCCTGACCAGAATGCTATTGACGAGATCTTCCGTTCAGTCCATACCCTGAAAGGTGCCTCGGCATCAATGGGATTTGCCGAGATGGAACGGCTCTGCCATGCAATGGAGGATGTATTCCAGCTCGTGCGGAGCGGGACTGCGGAAATCACCGAGGACTTATGCAGCCTCCTCTTGGCATGTTCCGATCTTCTCGAACAGATGATCGATGATGTTGAAGGCGGGGGAGATACATCTTCCATGAACGCTGATAAGCAGGTCAATGCCCTCAAGGCTTGGATTGAGCAGCGGGGTGGTGGCAAAGCCCAGAAGAAGGCCACGGCACCTGCTGCCAAGGCCAGGGATGCTACACCTGCTACAGAAACGGAACCCTCTGATAATTCCGGGGGATTGCCTGAGTATGATCTCCAGGTCACCGTTGCAAGTGAATGCATGATGAAAGATGTGCGGGCCCTGCTTGCCATCGGAAACCTTGAATCCCTGGGTACCATCCTGTCCCTCAATCCTTCAAAAGAGGCAATCGATGAAGGAAATTTTGACGGTGTTCTCACGATCCGAATCGCGAGCGATGCCGGCGAGGAAGCATTGAAAACGGCAGCATCCGGCACGGAAATTGCCGATGTTGATGTAAAACCCGCAGCGAAACAGGAACCTGCCAGCCCCAAAAAGCCCACAGACGCCGATAAGAAACCCGCAGCAGCAACCGCAGACAAGAGCCGCGAGATCAAGAACCTCCGTGTCGATATCCACCAGCTGGATCACATCATGAACCTGGTTGAGGATCTGGTCATCAACCGGGGAAGACTCAAACAGATCGCCGAGCAGCACCGGATCAAGGAGATGGATGAGGCTATCGGCATGGTTGAGCGGTCAGTCTCGGACCTCCAGAACCTGATGATGAATATCCGTATGATTCCCTTAAACCAGATCTTCAACCGCCTGCCACGGGTTGTCCGCGATGTTGCTATATATGACAGCAAAGAAGTGGAATTTGTCATTGAAGGTGGGGAAACGGAACTGGACCGGAGTGTGATGGACGGGCTCAATGATCCGCTCCTGCACCTTATCCGGAACTCCGTAAACCATGGTATCGAATCTCCCGACGCCCGTGAGAAGGCAGGCAAGCCCCGCAAGGGATTTGTCAAACTCTCTGCATACCGCGACCGGGACAATGTCATCATCAAACTTACCGATGACGGTGCCGGTATCAATGTTGAAAAGGTCAAATCAAAAGCTATCGAGAAGGGGTTGATCACGCAGGATACCGCCAATACCCTGACAACCGATCAGGCCGTAGATCTCCTCTTCCAGCCAGGTTTTTCAACCGCAGACAAGATCTCGGACATCAGCGGGCGCGGTGTGGGCCTTGACGTTGTCAAGCGTTCCATCGAGTCGCTCAAAGGAACCATCAGGGTCGAGACCACGCCAGGGAAGGGGAGTTGTTTCGAGCTCCTCCTTCCGCCAACCATGGCCATCGTTGATGTCATGATTGTCCGCATCAACGGCAGGCGTCTCGGCATTCCCATCAGCAGTATTGTCGAAGTGGCAAATTTCAAACGCGATGCTACCCATTTCATTGGTAAAGGCGAGGCCGTCCTCCTGCGTGATGAGGTTCTCCAGCTCATGTGGCTCAACGACATGGTCGGTCTCTCGGAGGTCTGCGAGATCCTCATTGTCGTCCAGTATGAAAAACGCAAGTGCTGCATCCCGGTTGATCTTGTCGAAGGCCAGCAGGAAGTGGTAGTCAAACCATTAAGCAAGCTTATTGGCAATACGAGGGGTGTAAGCGGGATCACCATTCTGGGAGACGGGGAAGTCATACCAGTCCTTGACGTAAACACCATAGCATAGGAGACAACCATGAAACTATCAACTGTTCAGGCAGATGCAATTCAGGAACTTGGAAATATCGGGGCAGCACACGCTGCCACCACGCTCTCCCAGATGCTGGGAAGTGCTGTCGAGATGAGCGTGCCGGCCATCAAGTCCATCGATATCTCGGAACTCGGGACCTACATGGGCGAGGAGCCTGCCGCCATGGTGGCATTTGAACTGCAGGGGGAGATCCCACACGGGGGATATGTAGTCTTCTACATTTCCCGCGAGTCTGCGATCCGCCTGACTAATACCATGCTCGGCATGACTGACATGAACCGGCCCATGAACGAGATGGATGAGAGCGCTCTCATAGAAGTGGGCAACATCATGGTCTCGGCATTCCTCGACGCCACCGCAGAACTGCTGGGTTTTGTCATGCTCCCGTCCCCTCCCGCCCTGACGATCGACATGGCTCATGCTGCCATGTCCTCGCTGGTAGCCCAGATGGGCGAAGAGATCGACGATGTGCTCCTCTTCTCGACCGAACTGGTCTGTGAAGAGCACAAGATTGACAGCGACATCATTATGATGCCGGAGAATTCAACACTGGCAAGGATTGTCGAACTGATGGAAAACATGATGAAAGGTATCTGACCTCGTTGTGGAAAACATGGCCGAAGTACTCAAACCGGATGAACAAACGGCGATGATTGGAATCGGCGAGTACAGGGTCGGATCATTTCCCATGATGACCATTGGCCTTGGGTCATGCATTGGTCTCACGATTTATGACGAGAGCATGAAAGTTGGTGCTATGGCTCACATCATGCTCCCGGACAGTGCCGGAAGAAAGGATCGCCCCGGTAAATATGCAGATACTGCCATACCGCTGCTGATAAAAGAGCTTACTGCCAAGGGGTGCAAAAACCGCACTCTCATCGCAAAGATGGCTGGTGGTGCATGTATGTTTGAATATTTCGGCACCAACCTCAATATCGGCGAACGGAATGCAGAACGGGTCCGTACGATATTAAAAGAGCAGAATATCCCCTTGAAAAAGGAGGATATCGGGGGTAAAGTCGGAAGATCAGTCACGTTCTTCCCGGCAAACGGCGGCAGGATTACCATACGACGAGCGGATGGAACCACTGGTGAACTGTAAACCGTATTCCATTTTTATTCTGATTCTGTTCATTCTTATGCCCGTAGCTGCCGCATTATCGGATGATACGGTTTTGGTTCCTGCCAGCAGTTCCACACCAGCAGATGCTGATTCGTTCACCATTAAAGTGTTCATCCTCTCTTCTTCCATGATCCATTCTGACCAGGTTTTTGACCAGATTAATACACCTAAAAAGGATGTCCTGTTCGCCACATCATATGGTCTCTCGCTGTATAA
The DNA here is from genome assembly GCA_023228295.1 of Methanoregula sp. Classification (GTDB taxonomy): domain Archaea; phylum Halobacteriota; class Methanomicrobia; order Methanomicrobiales; family Methanospirillaceae; genus Methanoregula. The sequence continues at coordinate 4,378 of JALOBP010000076.1, read as the reverse complement.
CGGCACATGGTCAACCCGGCACCTGAACCGTGAGAATGTCTCTGAAGGCCTCATGGATGATTTTATCACGGCCCTGGAGTATGACCATAACGGGAACCTCTGGATCGGCTATTCCGGGGGAATACAGATCTATAATGGCATCTGGTACCAGACCCTCCGCGATCAGCAACTCTTCAAGGACCGGCGAATCAAGGATCTCCAGCGCTGGGATGATGACATGTGGGTGGCAACCGGCAATGCCGGTATTCATCGCTACCGGGATGGTGCATGGACATGGTACCAGCCCCTGTCAAAAACCGGGCCCGGGTTTTACCAAGTGGGTGAAATGGCTCTGGATCCTGCCAGCGCCTCCCTCCTTATCGCCTCAAGTGATAACGGGTTGTGGATTGTAAAGTCTCCGGATGATCCGGTTATGTTTGAACAGATCGCATCGAAAGATGGATCCTATGGCCGGATGACCCGGGTCACCCGCGACTGGCTTGGCGGTGTTTATTTTTTTAACGATACTTCCGTTGTCCATTATTCTCTGGAAACTGGATTCGTCCCAGTACTGACCTCAAAAGATCTCTCGATAGTGAAGATTGGGATAAATGACGTGTCAGCAGCTCCTGACGGGACCCTGTACGTTGCAACGGATGATGGGATTTACATCTGGAGAAACGGCGGGGTGGATCGCCGCATTGGCCGGTTTGAAGGAGCCGGAACCTCCAAAATTATACGGACCGTTGCCATTGATGCCCAAAACCGTGTATGGTTTTCAACAATGGGATATGTTGGTTATTTCATCGAAGGATCTGGCATACAAAATCAAATTCTGATTGAAAAAGGTACATCGGAAACAACATCTAAACCTGAAATCCCGGAAACTGTTACCCCCACAATGCAGAGTCATGAAGTCGCACCGAATGGAAATACAGGAAACCCGACAAGCATTTTAGCCCCGGTTCTCGATCCGATTCTCCATGCACTTGCCAGCGTTCTGTCAAAACTGGGTATCGCCGTCGGATAGCTGTGAAAACCTGGATTTAATGGATTAAAAACGAGGGTATTGCGGATTTTTTTTACCGCTTCTTAAGCTGTTCAATGCTGAACAGTTCGATCGCATCCAACAACGCCTTCTTTGCCCGTTTGACCCGTATCTCTTCCGTTGACGAGAAATCCGCAGCAATGTAGCGGAGAAGTGTTGAAAAAAATTTCAACCGTGGATATTCCTGCTCGAACTCCCCAAGCCGGCCGAACGCCTCCTTAAAATCACGGTTGAGGAGCTCGAAGGAGAAATCGAAAAGCTCAATCACCTGAGGCGGCATCTTCTTGGAGAGCGCTAGTTTACGGAAACTGTGATAGGTGAGTTTTTTTGTTGTCAGGAGGGATAGTTTGAGCCCGAGATAGATCGGTTCGAGATCATTCGGGTACTGCTTGATGAGCTGGTTAACAATCCCTGCCGCACCGGCTGCATCGCGGTTCTCAAGCTTATAATAGTACATCTCGCGCAGGAAAGTGATATCCGAGTAGAAATGCTGTGACCCGATATCAAGAAGACGTTTGCGCATCACCGAATCATTCGTAAGGGCAGCATTTTTCAGGCCCACTTCAACAAACCACTTCTCGCTCGGGAACCATTCAATGCCGATCAGGATCATCTGCCAGAAAATTTTTTCCAGGAATGCCGTGTCGTCAATCTCGAGCTGGCGGAGATTGTTTAGTGGCGGCCGGCGGTGGGCGAGGTTGAGCAGCAGTTCACGTGCAATGAGTTCCATCTCGCCGGGGCGGGAGTGCCGCAGGGGATTTTCTTCTTTCTTATCCTCATGAAGGGAGAGGATGTAATAGCAGAAAGCCACCGCGAAACCGATCTTGGTATCGTGAGCGGCATATTTTTTCAGATACTCAAGTGCATGGTTATAATCACCGGCCTTAAGGAGCATTAAGCCGACAACGATATTGATGCCCACATCTGCGTTCTTCCGTTTCTTAAAACGTATGGCATTTACCATTACGCGCTTGATAAAATCGAGATCGCCGATATTTTTGCTGGTATCAAGAACCTTGAACGTGATGCTGTCCACAAAATCATCATGGGCTTCATCGGACATGTTCGGGAACGAGGTCTCGAGAGCCGATATAACGTACCCGAAGAAGACGGGGAGATTTGCATCGACTTTTGGGGAATTGCGCTCGATATACCCGGAAAAATCTTTTTTCAAGAGGTGCAGCTTGTCGTAAACGATAGCATCCGAAAGCTTCTCCTCACGCATATAGGGAGAATGGCATTGCTAAATATTAAAATGTAGCAGAAAGGGGTTCACGCCTCATCCTGCGCATAGTAATAAAATTCACCCAGTCCCTTCTGTTCACGGTCAAGGAAAGACTCCGGTTTGTTGATCCGCGGCCGTCCGCTCTGGTCCCGCCGGAAAGTGACATCGAGTTCGCGCAGGAAACGGTTCATGCCGTCCCGCATCGGGAACGGACCGGATGCCGTGCCACTCACACCGGGTTCACCTTCGAAGACAAGGATCCGTTCGCTGATCATATCGATAAGGTAGATGTCGTGGTCGATGACCATGATCCCGGCTTCCCTTCCCTCCGCATGATGTTTTATCATTCGTGTCACTTTGACCCGCTGCTCGACATCCAGGTGGGCGCTGGGCTCATCAAGGATATAAAGATCCGCGTCCCGTGCAAGACAGCCGGCGATTGCCACCCGCTGGAGTTCTCCGCCGCTCAGGGTATCGACCGGAGACTGGAGGATAGGCTGGATGGAGAGCGCCTCAATGATCTCGTGCTGGAACATCGATGAATCGAATTTTGTTGTGCACTGGCGCAGGTACATCTCGACACTGTCAGACGTATCGCCCTTGATGTACTGCGGCTTGTAGGAAATCTTAAGGGATGTTTCCATGGAGCCCGTTGTCGGGGTCTCGGCCCCGGCCAGCAGTTTAGCAAACGTACTCTTCCCAATCCCATTTGCCCCGACAATGCCAAGAACTTCACCGGACCGGATTGTCCCGCCGGAGACCGTAAGGCCGAAAGACTCGTATTGTTTGGTCATCGGCGGGATAACGAACAGGTCTTCCCGGTTGGATCCTTTATCATGCGCCCGCTTCTCGAAAACCACCTGCGTGTCCCGGAAACGGACATTCTCCTCGTTTAAGAACCCTTCAAGGTACTGGTTGATCCCGACCCGCACGCCTTTGGGCCTGGTTATGATACCAAAGACCGAGGGTTTGCCGTACCCGACATGGACCGTGTCTGCAAGCATGTCGAGGATGGCCAGATCGTGCTCCACGATCATGACCGGACGCTGTGTTGCCAGCTCCCGGATCAGTTTTGCGGCAGCGATCCGCTGATAAATATCAAGGAACGGCGTGATCTCATCGAAGAAGTACAAGTCAGCTTCCCGCGCAAGACAGGCAGCGATCGCCACCCGCTGGAGTTCTCCGCCACTCAGTGTCCCTATGTCGTGGTCGAGGATAGTATCGAGTTTGAGGGCCGGCAGGATCTCGGCAAGCTTGTTCCGCTCGTCTGTTGTTTTCAGGAGTGCCCGGACCGTACCGTTGAAAACCTTGGGGATGTAGTCGATGTACTGCGGCTTGGACGCGATCTTCAGACTCTTTTTCGAGACCGTCTGGAGATAGTCAAAGAGCTCGGTACCGGCATACTGTTTGAAAATCTCCTCCCATGCAACCTCCTCATCGAAATTCCCAAGATTGGGACGGAGCTGGCCGGAGAGGATTTTGATTGCCGTACTCTTCCCGATACCGTTGGCGCCGAGGATGCCGGTCACCTTGCCGTCCATAGGGGCGGGAAGGCCATACAGGGCAAACCCGTTCTTCCCGTACCGGTGGGTGGGGTGCTCAAGCTCCTCGGGCAGGCTGATGATGTCAATGGCATCGAACGGGCATTTCTTGATACAGATGCCGCACCCGACACAGAGTTCCTCGGAGATGACCGCCTTGCCCTCCGGACCGATGATGACCGTCTCGTCACCGGTCCGTACACGGGGACAGTAGATGATGCACTCGGTGCCGCACTTCTTGGCATGGCAGCGATCCTTATGGACGATAGCGATTCTCATGCAGACCTCGAGAAAAGAAAAATTACCGGGCGATAGCCGTCAGGAGTATAGCCCAGGTCATGAACCAGAAGGCAAAGGTCATGAATCCCTGGTAGAACCAGTCCTTGCCGCCGAGTTTTGTTGTGTCCATTCCCGAGAGCATGAAGATGTGCTTTTGCAGGACTATTCCGGCAAGCATGAGCATGAATCCGAGAAGGCCGTCAGTCTGCATGCCATTTGCGGACGGGATTCCGCCGGCATAATAGGATACTCCACCGGTTAAGATACCCATGAAGCTGGCAACAAGCGTCCGCTTGATGCGGTTGA
>JALOBP010000161.1 GCA_023228295.1 Methanoregula sp. | reverse complement strand
ATACGCTGACTCTCCGGTTATGTGCGGTTATTTCCTGATAGATAGTATCCGTTTAATAGTTGATAAGAAGAAAAGTAACGGAACCGATAGGTAGTATCCATGAAGAAACCTTCAGCCATTGCCGATGGAATATGTTTCTGCCCCTTGTCGGGGGTCCTCGATGTAATAGCGAAGAAGTGGGCGCTCCTGATTATTGCGATCCTTGGCAACGAAGGGGAGAAGGGGTTCAACGAACTGAAAAAAGATCTTGGCTGTATCAGCCCCAAGCCGCTCTCTGACACGCTGAAAAACCTCGAGCGTATCGGGCTGGTAAGCAAGAAGGTCCTCGCGACATCGCCCCCAACCGTGAAATATTCGCTCACTCTGGATGGCCGGGAATTACGGGGGCACCTGGTCCCGATGCTGGTCTGGGTCTCGGAACGCGGAGGACAGGATCTGCCGGGCTGCCCGATACGGGCGAGGAACATTCCTGGCAACCTGAAAAAAAACCGGTGAGTGGCAGATGTACTATTCCCGGCCAATCCGTTCGGCCGCGTGCGGTGGGGCGGGGCCGGACCTGTACCGATTGGCCTGACCCGGGACGGGAGGGAGCCGTCGTCAAGCGCTGGTACTGAAGGCACTGGGGAATGCCGGTGCGGGTGGGTCGGGATGCATACGTGCCTCCCCGGACGGAACAGGAGGTATATTACCAAATATAACGGATTATGTCTGGACCGGAGTAACCGGGGCTTTTTGGTATCCGGAATAAAGTTCGGTGGCTCTCCGTGAAGATTCCGCGGCCTCTGTCGGTTTTCCCCAATCCCTGAGTGTTATCGCCTTCACGGACCAGGCACCCGCATCATCCGGATTAATCTCAAGAGCCATGTCATAGTTTTTGATCGCTTCATCATAGCGTTTCATATTGTGAAGGGCAACCCCCTTCGCTATCCATGCTTCAGAAAAATTCCGGTCGATCGCGAGGGCTGCATTGAAAAAAGCCAGCGATTCGTTGTACCGGGCATACTGTGTCGAATAAGTCAGCCCTTTGATGAACTGTTCCTTTGCCTCGGGCGAGGTTGTTGATATCTCGTCGGTTTTGAATGCGATTGCAATTGAGGACCCGTCCGGAGGGACGAAAGATCCGGTGGAGGCGCCGGGTGGAGGGTTGGTTGCCAGCGATGGACCGGCATCCTGAGAAATGCAAGCTGTCGCGAGGATGAGAGAAACGAAAAGGCCGATAAAAATCATCCGTCTCATATGGAAGTGTCGGTATTCAAAAGATAATATCCTGCGCTTTTCGCCACTCCGGTTTCCTTAATCTGACTGAAGAGTCATCGGGACGAGTCGGCTGCCCGGTGGTGCGGACCCGGGGCCGGTGTGGAGGGAGCCGTCGTCAAGCGCTGGTACCGTGGTCACTGATGAGCGCTGGTTTGGACGGTCGGCAGAGTTTTGTGAAAAAAATGAATGGATATCTAGCAGAGACTATCCCCGACAAAAAATGAATGGAGACCCCTGAATATGCTTTGAGGGATTCCGGTTACGGATTCAAGGAAATTGTTCACGGGTGATGATTCTATCGGCACGTATGCTGTCGGGCCTCCGATAAAGGTAGCGTATCTCATTGTTTCATCCGATGCATTGAACGAAGCTGCGAACATTGCAGTTCCCGGAACATATCTTTCCTGATGTGCATTTTTCAGCGGGAAGGTGGATGAAGTCGTTGTGCCGAAAACAAAAGGATTTCCGCTTTTATCGAGAACCAGACCGATTGCTTTGTCCTGGTTTTTTCCCCCGAATACCAGTGCCGGGATGGGGATTTGCCCGTCCGGCGAAATTTTCACCAGGAACGCGTCTCCGTCACCAGTTATCCCGTAACTATTTTTTGAACCCCGGGTCATATTGAGTCCCGCACCTCCCGCCACCCATGCTCCTCCATCCGGTGCCGGGGCAATCGTTATCGTTTCTTCCTGGTCAATTTCCCCAAGATATGTGGACCATACAATCTGCTGCCCGTCCGCCGAGATCTTCGTTGCAAATCCTTCGTTAATTCCCGTCCGGTTTCGGATAGCCGGATTTTTCAATGGGAAATCGTCAGAATAGGTGAACCCGGCAACATACGCACTGCGATCAGGTCCGGCCCGGATAACTACCGGACGGTCATAGTCGCTTCCACCCAGATAAGAAAGGTACTCCAATCGTTCCCCATCTGGGGAAATTTTTGCAACAAATCCTTCTGCATCGCCGGCCCTGGTCTTCTGGAATCCGCTGGCATTGAATGTCCCGCTGAAAGTAAAACCGGTGAGATATATCGATCCATCCGGACTGATGTCCAGAGCCGGGAGAAGAATACTGCCTCCTTTGCTCCTGATCCTGTCTGCGAATACTATCTGTTTACCGTCCGGACTGATCCTGACCACGATAACCGCTTCTCCGGACGGGTTGTATGGGGTGAGTTCCTTTGTTACCGGGAACGTATCGTCATTGGTACTGATCGCCATGTAGAGGGAGCCATCGGGACCACGGGCAAGGTTCGTGGCGGGTTCATTTGAAAAGTGCCGCGAGGAAAAGATGCGGTATGATTCGTCGATGCGTTTCCCGTCCGGGCTGAACCGGGTGATATACGAGGCCCGGTCGGATCCGTCACCCGCCAGGCTCCATGAGAACGGGTACGGCGATTCACTCTGGACCATGACCTGTGGCGATCCTCTGGCGTCGATGACGATCCCTTTCCCGTTCACGTACCCGTCCCGGGGAAACCATGTCGAGTACCTGACAGACTGGGTTACCGGATCCATCTTGATGATAAAAAGCCCGAAGGGAGTTTTGTTGTCTGAATTTAGTGGTATTCCATTGGGATTGAAGGAAGGTGCGTTCGTGTATCCTGTTATGTATACATAGCCATCAGCATCGGTGGTCGCGATGGACGGCTTTTCCAGCATGTAAGCAGGAGACTCAACCACAGCACATGCTGAAGCCGGTAATGAAATGAGGCTTCCAGACAACAGGAGGAAAGTGAGAAAAAGAAGGGTTGCCTTTTTTATCATTCACAAAATATTGGATTGCAATTTTATATAATTATATTACAATCAATCCCGGGTTTCAACGTCACGATGAGATTTCTGTTGGATGAACAATGCAGGAAGTCCCGGACATTTGCAATTCCAGTGTCGACCGCGTGCCGGGTGGGGCCGGGCTTGTGGTGAGTGGGCGGACCCGGGACCGGATTGATATTGAGGCCGTCGTCAAGCGCTGGTACTGATGGGCACTGAGAAATCGCAGTTACTGACGGGTCGGAGACCATGTATTTTTACTGTCCGAAGACTATCATCTTTTATGCCTCTTCGTCATTTCAAGTGGGTAAATTGAATTCGAGCTTCCCGCACCTGAGATAGATCATGGCAATGAAATTGTCCGTGTTCCTGTATCCTCTTGCAGTACGTTTCAACGATTGAATGATCCCATTGATAGCCTCCAGAAGGCCATTCGTGCCACCTCCGACGAAAT
>JALOBP010000075.1 GCA_023228295.1 Methanoregula sp. | reverse complement strand
AAAACGGATCCGCCAGTTGTTCGGTGCGTATTCTTATTTGTCATTGTCGTCGAAAAATTTTGCGATAAGTTAGCGCATATTGGGGGGTCCCCACAAAATAAAAAATTTTCAAGGGGGGGGTTACCCGCTGACCCCCCTCCCCGGATTTGAGTAACGTACACATTTCCGCACGCGTAAGCGTTCTATTTCGCGTGGAGCTTTCGGCGTGAACCAGAAAAACGGCCTGCTACCCATGATTGAGTAGGGGGGGTCCCCCGGGCACAAAGGGGGGAGGGGGTTAGCAGTTGACCCCCCACCGTTTTTTCCGGAAGGGGCTTGTGAAACGTGATGTAAAAAGAGGATGCATCTGTCCGGACGCACCTCCCGTCCGGGGCAACATTCCGCTCATCTCTCCTCTCTGGCACCCTCATCCCCGGCGCGTTCCCATGTCTGGAACAAGACGACAACGGAGCAGCCCGCAATTACCCCGGAAAGGAAGAGGATCTGGCAGAGCATGGAGTTTTTTACCATGCTCTGTGTGGTCATCTGCAGGGCGGCAATGTTACCAAGAACTTCTGATACTCCGATTAGGACGAAGATGATTACAACCATCCATACGATCCGTTCTCGTTTTGACATCATGTGTTATCACCTGTTTACCGTTAAACCCGCACCATGCACACAGCCCGCCTCATCCCGGGTACTCCTTCATAGCGAACAATACCCGGCTGTCCGTGATGAGTTCGGAGAGTACTGCCACACGTTCGGTCTTGTTTACCGTGTCCGGGCTGTAATAGTTGATCTCGGCGACATTCGCAGTCCGGAGATCAACACCCTGTCTCTGCAGACTCTTCACGTTCGCCTCAACCGGGAATAACATCATGACAGGAACGAGTATCTCGTTATTGTCGCGTTTCACATTCTCTACGTATTCCCACATCGCCATGTGTTTTTCCGGGATCATGACGTTGCCGTTCTTTTTAAGGACCTCAAATGTCGCGTTGTATTCAGGGACCGGGATCCTGGCATAATACTGCAGCACAACGGAGGGGCGATGGATTTCCAGTTTATAGGGATAGGGAATGGCGTGACTGCGGATGATCTGTTCGATCTCCGTATCGTTATAGGAAGCATCGAAAGAGACTGCACTGAACCAGTCCGCCTGCTCGTGCCATGCCAGTGTTGCCTTGTCAAGAACCGTGCCGGATCCCGCTTCCAGGTAGAGCGGGTTGAACAGTTCCTGTGGCAGGGAATACCGGGGCGTATTATCGGCAAGCCAGGAGCCAAGAACGATGACATCGTCATCTGTGAGCACGCGGTCGCCCCGGATGCCGTGCGACAATGCATAACTGGTGAACTCCCGGGCAGATGCGGATTCCTCCTCCCACTGTTCTTTCCAGCGCGGGGCATCTTCCGGGTCAACTCTCGAGAACAGCGACGGGAACCCGACCTCTTCCTGACCGGGTCCGACGGTCTTTGTTGTTGCATTGAGGCTCCAGGTGTCAACCGCGATGCGGTGTGTTGTATCGGAGCCGGAATCATAGGTTGTAAGTACGACCCATGTCCCGGAACCGGCCTTATCGTTGCAGTATACGACCTGTCTTGACCGGATTTTTTCACCCGGGTATTTCTCTCTCACACTATCCTCTGCGATCCGGGTCGCGTTATCAAGGTCCCCGGTCTCGGCAGGCATGGTCAGGTATTCCCCGATCAGCCTGTTTGCACGCGTGACAATCCAGTGGATCTGCTCCCCGTCGCGCTCCACGGAAAAGAGATAGAAGAGTTTCCGGCCATGGATGTCTTCGATGACGAGGGGGTCACCGCTGCCCAGGGTGGCATTGCGGTAGGTGAGGGAACCGTAAATATCCGGCCGGTCGACAGCCCTCTTCCAGAAAACCGCCTGTGCCAGGGCTCGTGCCTCTCCTGCGGATACTGTGTTGTCCCTGATTGTCGTGTCCGTAACAGCGATCGTCTCGACAGGAAGCGTCTCAAATACCGGGATGCCTGCGGATTCCGGCGAGAGAAAATCCCGGATGAGCTGCGCGTGGTCAATCGTGAGCGGGTCCTCAATCACGATACCCTGTGAAAGGGCGTACCCGATGACCGGGCTGGCATCCGAATACTGCACTTCCCATTCTGCTGCCTTTGCCTCCCAATCGCTCTCCGGCATGGAATCGAGGTACGACCATGCATATTCGTGCCCCGCGTAGTCTTCCGACGGGTGGTCCGGCACGATCTCGTTGGTATAGGCATCAACAATGATAACCTCCTGAGCCAGTGTCGTGGTATTCTGCATGGTAACGATCGTGCAGAGCAGTGGATAGCCTCCGCTGTACAGGCCTGTCTTTACTGATATGACCGGGTACTCCGGATATCGGTTCCGGACCAGTATTTTTGCATCGCCGGCAATCTTTGTGAGATTGGTATTGGGGCCTCCTTCATAGAACCGGAACAGCCCGTGCCCCATCCGCTTGTCAGCCGATACCCACATGTACCCGGGGACCTGGTCCCCGTTCCTTACGTAGAATTCATAGTACTGCGGCAGCCCGTTGATATCATAGAGGACGGTTGGCTGAGGGTCAACGGCAGCGGAAGTCCAGGCCGGCTGCCCGCGGTACGGGCCGGTGATCGCAAACCGCCAGAACTCGGCAACGCTCTGGTTGTACGCGGTTTCCTGCGCGACAGTGAAGGGGCCTGCCGGAGACGCATCGCCGGGTGTGTCAGCAGTCGTGAGGGACTGACTGCCACCCGAGGTGTCCAGCGCAGCACCGGGGGTATTGATCAGACAGGCGCTTCCCAGGACCAGTCCTGCAAGGAGGAGAAGGGAGAGGCATGCCACTCCCATTCTGCCCCTCACGCCGGAACTGCGTGTCATTGCCACACTCCCGCAAGGAGTCCGGGTTTGTGGAGCAGACCGAGGATTATCGAGCCGATGAGAAGCACGAGGAAGACCCATATCCAGAACCGGCTCGTGCAGACGCCGGTCAGGTCCGGGTCGCGGGGGTACATCCTTGTGTCGATGTAATCCCGTACAAACCGCCGCCCGCACTCAGGGCAGATCATATGGAATTCATCACTTTCATGACCGCATTTCGGGCACCTGAAGGGTTTTTCTTCGGTCATGGCTGTGCCTCCGGTACCGGCGTCCGGGCTGGGAACGCCTTTCGTGCTGTATACCGGTAGTACGCTGCAAGAGCGAGGAAGCAGATGCCGATTGCGGGGAGCCCGACTATAATGGCCAGGAACAGGAACAGCAGTCCTTCCCCGTCACTTTTCACCAAATGGCCATCGATATACTGGGGCGGCGGCGGGGGCAGCAGCCCCGTAGCGGCAAGGTAATAGGTGATAAAAATGGATGCAAATACCAGCGAATTCAGCGTTATGATACAGGTGATCCCGGTGATCACCGGCACCCCCCTGCCCAGATGCTTCTGCGACCAGAAGAAAAGTGCGGCGCAGGGAGGGAGGAGGATTATCGGCCCATAACCCAAAAGCAGGATGATAACCAGGTTCACGAGGGAATTGAGCAGGGGGTTTACGTTTTCCAGCAGGCCGATGAATCCCCCGCTGACAGGAGATACGATAATCACGGCATACGCGACAACAAGGGGGATTCCAAGGTACCATGAGGGGTTCTCTTCCCTCGTACTCATGAGAAACGCAACCCCCCCGCATAATGACAGTAAAGCCAGAAGGGAGTTGTTATACATCAGGGAGACCAGGGCAATCTCCACCCCGGAGGTGAGCCCAAGAAACCTGAGCACGGTTTCTGTAAGAATGGTTAATTGGGTATGGAAGAGCAACAGCGACATCGCCACAAGGGCAAGGGGAATCGTTCTTTTGGATCTCATGTTCTCTGAATAGTATCTCTTTGTGGCATTGTATAAAGTATTTGATATGATATGTTAATGTATATGACAGAGTATAATTCTCCCGTCGTTTTCGCCAGAGTTTCTCCGGTGAATTATATGTCCGGAGTGCCTTGGTAAACCCTGAACCATCTCCACGGGAGAACAAAAAAGAAAGAAAAAAACAGCGTGGAATGAAAAACCGGGGAATGATCCGTACTGGATTTATCTCTTCGTCGCCTTCCCCGCTGCTTTCTTCACCGGCTTCTTCTTTGCCGCTGCAGGAGCCTGCTTCTTCCCCGCCGCTCCCCGCACAACACCCTTCGTCTCGCACGGGATACACGTCTCCAGCTTGTCATCGATGATCCGGTACGCGTTGGCGAGCACGGACGAGTTCGAGATCATCCCCGCAAGCAGGATCACCTCGAGCACTTCCTCCCGGGTGGACCCCATCCGGAGCGCTGCCTGCATGTGGTAGCCGGTACAGTGCGGGCACTTCAGGGCCGCACCAACCGCCATGCTGATCAATTCCACGTACTTCGGGTCGAGCGGGCTTGTCTGGGCAACCGTACCCTTGTACAGCAGGTGGGAGATGAGCACCTCGGGCCGCTCCCCCATCCGCTTGAAGATGAGCGGCACTTTGCCGTACTCTGCCTCGATAGCCTTCATCCACTCTTCTGCGGTCTGCCCGGCGCCTTTTTCTACGATCTGGGCAAGTTTCTCTTCGAACTGGTCCTTGGTTGAGATTGCTGATATCGTTTTTGGCATCATATCACCACATTGGTTTCGGAGAACGGCCGGACACGGATGAGGATATAGTCCCGCATCCGGGAGGGTAAGACCTCCGCGATGTCCCCGATCGTTATCCCATCCTCGATCTCCACCTTCCGGATCGCGGGGGCGAAGGTATCATACGGGAGTTTCACCCGGAGGCCGGTCATCTGGACCGTGAGCGGCGTGGGCGAGGTTACATCGAGAATCGCCGGCACCTTCTCCCGGATCAGGTTCATGAGCCGGGCGGGGGCGACCGAGAGGGGGTCCTTTGCGATCTCCTCCCGCTTCTTCTCGAGCACGCGGGTGATCTCGGCGATGATCTCGTCGAGCTTCCCGAGCTCGTCGGCCTCCTTGGTCCGGTGCATGAACCGGCCCACGTTGCCCACGTACCCTTCGACCGGCGGGTCGACTATCTTCTGCAGGGCCTCCTTGTCCGGGCCCCCGCATAGCACGATCGGGACGTCGATCCCGCGCCGGAGGTTGGGCATCTTGTACTCGATGCAGTGCTCGAAGTTCCCGAGCGCCATGACCGCGATATCGTGCTCGTTGATCACGTCCCGTTCCTCGTCGTTGATAGCCGCGATCCGCTTCCCCACGCCCCGGGCCATCCCCACCATGTTGCTCTTTGCCCCGAGACGGCGGGTGTATTCCGCGATATCGCAGGACGGGTGGGGCAGGTGGTGGATCTCGAGGCTCGGGGAGACGATGGCAATCTCGGTGCCCACGAGCGGGGAGTCGGTCACCTCGCCAAAGAGCGGCCGGGAGATCTCCCGGATCAGCTCGATATCGTCCTTTGGCACAAAACACTGGAGCACGACCTCCTGCGCCAGCACATGCTTCTGGACAACATAGCCCCCGAGGTCCTCGATGAGGTCGGTCACGACATCGTGCTGGTAGATGCCGCCCTTGTAGGTGACGGGGACCAGCATCATGGCGTCTCCCCCATCAGGGCGAATTTCGCGGCCACGAGATCGTCTATATCCTCGGCAAGGATGTTCTCGCTCGCCACAAACGAGAAGCGGCTGCTGCCATACGTCTCCTTCCGGATCCTGAAACCCTCGGGAGCAATGCACCTGAAGGCATAGATGAGATCCTTGAAGACGGACTCGCTCGGGTCCGCGACCACGATCTCCTCGATCTCCTTCGGGTCCACCGAAAGACCGTTCAGGATCACCGTGAAACGGTCCGGCTGGTCGACACGCTCCTTGCCAAACCGCTGCCAGAAGATCTTCAGCATCGGGGCAAGGTAGGTCTCATCAGAGATGACCAGCGTCATCTTGCCCTCCTGCGGGTTGATATTGGCAAAGTCCCGCACCCGGACCCGCGTGGTGATCTTCTTAAGGGTGCCGGTGGCGATAAAGAGCGGGACTTTTGGGTCGATGAAGATGTGGAGCTTGTCGATCACCCGGAGGAGGTTGTGGTCGAGCAGGACATCGTTTGCGATCTGCCGGTAGTACTCGGCACCCTTCTTCTCGTCGCATTCCACCTCGAAATAATCAACAGCGGGCATCTTATTCGTCCTTTATGAACCCGGAAGCCAGGAGGGCCGATCCCACGGACCCGATATACTGGGAGTGGTGGGGGACCACGATCTTTGTCTGGAGGAGTTCGCCCATGGCGTGGACGAGGCCCTCGATGAGCGATGTGCCACCGACCATGATGACCGGCTCCTTGATGTCCACTTCCTGCAGCTGCTGCTCGAAGACCTGTTCGGCAACCGAATGGCAGGCGGCAGCGGCCACATCCTCCCGCGTGCTCCCGGCCGCAAGCGCATTGACCAGGCTCTGCGTCCCAAAGACGATACAGTAGCTGTTCATCGGCACCGTGCCGCCAAAGCCTTTCATGGCAAGGGGCCCGAGCTCGGTAATATCAACCCCGAGGCGCTTGGCGGTCATTTCAAGGAACCGGCCACTCGCGCCGGCGCAGATACCGCCCATGGTGAAGGTGCCGGGGATCCCGTCCATCACGGCGATGGCCTTGTTGTCCATGCCGCCGATATCGATGACCGTGGCCGGGCCGTGCTGTTTGTCGGCAAGGTAGACGGCTCCTTTGGAGTTTACGGTCAGCTCTTCCTGGATGAGGTCTGCCTTGATCTCCTTGCCCACCAGGAACCGCCCGTACCCGGTCGTGCCGATGGCCTGGACCTCTTTTAAGGTGATTCCTGCCTCGGAAAGGGCATGATCGATCACATCCTGCGCACTTTTCATCACTTCGGTGGTCGGCTGCCAGCCGGTGCCGATGATCTTGTCATCCTTCATGACAATGGCTTTCGTTGTCGCGGAGCCGGAATCGATACCCAGCGTGATCCCCGACTGGGTTTCCCGGGCAAGGAGCGCCCTGCGCCGGGCGATGGTGGTGAGTGCCTCCATCCGTGTCAGGAGGGTGCCGGCAGTGGTCCGCTCGGTAAACGAGTAGCTGACCACCGGCAGTTTCGAGTTCTCGTTGATGTAGCGCCGGAGTTCGTTCCGGACGATCGCCGCCTCGGCGCACCGGAAGCAGGTGGCGATGAAGACGGCGTCGGCCTCGACCCTTCCCTCAACAAGCGCCATTGCCCGGGCAATGGCGAGTTTCAGGTCGGGGCTTTTCACATCAAGACCGAAGGCGTCAAAATCCCGCCGGATATCCTTTAAGGTGATGTCCGGGAAGAAGATCTCCCCGTTCACTTCATGTGCAGCGGCATTGATCTCGGCCTGCACACCGGCATAATCCGGCCCGCAGGAGATCTGGGCGATACGGACGGGCGGGGTCATTTCGCACCCCCGAGCCCTTCAAGGAATTTTTTGATCGCAGATACGAACTGCACGCCTTCCTCATCGTTTTTAGGGTAATTGAGGTCGAGTTTCGGGATATCCTTTTCCCGGAGCTGGAACTTGATGAGTTCGTTGGTCCGGGCGCACCCCATGCACCCGAACGAGAGGTCTGCGTCGTTGATGATGATCGCTGCCTCGGCAGCCTCGACCATCGGGCCATACAGGGACATCCGGCCCCGGACGCCCGCGGGAACCTCGACAGCTGCCCACTTCAGTCCCTTCTTGGGCTCCTCGGGGGTTATCTGGAGCGGGGGTGATTCGAGTCCCGGGGTCTGGATGCGTTCGCGGATGGCAACCGCGGACGAGAGCGGGGTGTGGCCGAAGCGTGCCACCATGTCAGAGAGGATCAGGCTCGTTGCGGGGTAGATGAAGACTTTTACCATAAATCAGGACTCCTGTGCTTCCATGAGTTTTTTGAGTTTGTCGATAGCGAGAACATGGTGTTCGAGCGGATTTTTCGGAGGGGGGATTGTTGATTCATCACGCTTCTTGATCTCTTCGAGGCCGTGGGAAACGTACGGGATGACGGTCATCTCGTGCTCGATGCCGTGGTAGCCGGGCCGGGCGCCGCCAAGGCTGGCCCGGCAGCGGCGGGCATCCCCGGGCGGGAATCCCCGGTCCTTGATGAAGATATGGTCCGGGTCTGCCTTCCGGAGCTCGGTGACGATCCGGTCGACCTCCTCCTCCATGCCGTTCACGATAAGGCCAAAGCAGGTCTCCTTGATCATTGCTCCTTTGGATATCTCGTAGCCCCGTACCGCAAGTTCGGCAGGGGTTATGTCGAACGACTCCACGATCACGTATTTTGTGACGGTGCCGGCATGCACCGGAGTATAGGCGGTCACCGTTTCACCTCCCGGATATACACCATCTCCTTCTCTTTAAGTTTCTTAAGCTTGTCCGTATCGATCACCCGCCCGATGATGTTGGTACCCTCGAAAGGCTCGGACGTGGGCCCGAACTCGGCATTAGCCGAGAGCCTGACCCCGACAAGTCCCGCGCCTTTCCTGGAATCGTTGGTGATACCAAGGGCGGCTCCCGGTGACTCCTCAACGGGCTGGTTCTCCGGGGTGATCTTCGTTCCCGCGGCAATCGCCGGTTTGAAGAGGACAACATCGTCGAACTTGAAAAAGACCGGCATCATGCCGGCATCGTGTTCCCTGAGGCCCGTGAAGCGGCGGAAGACCTCACAGCTCAGCGGGGCTTTGCTATCATCGAGTTCGATGGCGATCACCTTCTCAGCCGGCGCAGTGGTCACTTTCACTTTCTTCTCGAAGAGGACATCGAGCGTGGTGCCCGGCTCCTGCGAGACAACGATCCGGTCTGCTCCCTCCTTGTCGGTTGCCAGGGCAATCCCGTTCTGCCGCGCGATCGCCTGTGCCTGCGCAAGAGAGAGACCTAAGAGGTCGATCCGCTGAGGCTGGAGCCGGATAGCGAGACGGTCGTTCTCTTTTGCAAGCCGGGCAAGTTCGATACCATGCACCACCTGACCGACCACGCTGTGGGCCAGGCTGCTGGGGACATCCGCCCGGTAGATGTAGATCCCTCCGGCGGATTTCCCGCCTGACCGGACGGTGACAGTCCCTTCGCGCCGGGGGCGGCGGAACTCCCTGGGGATATCCTCGGTTCCGGCAAGGTGCGGGTCGAGGATGTGCGTGCTGGTCGCCCTCCCAACGGTAAATGTGCCTTTCTGGAGGGCGAGGAGGAGGTGTTCGACACTGCCGGCCGCTTCAGTCATGATCCGTTCGGGGGAATACCCCTGCGCAAGGATCCCGATATACGTCACGATCTGCATGCCGTCCTCGAGCACGAGGTCCGGGTCGGTGGTGGTGAACGACCGGCTCGTATCCGCCCAGCTGACGACCGGTACAATCTTTGTCACCCGGTCGCCGGTCGTCCAGCGGTCGAGCATGGCTTTCCCGCTCACCACGTTGCCGATCACCCCCCCGCTCTCATCTGCTCCATGGTCGGCAGAATGCCGGCTCTTCGAAAAGATCACGTAGGAGCGGGCCGGGTCGTATCCCCCGCAACCGAGGATCACGTCGCCCCGTTCGTACAGGTGGGGCTTTCGTGCGGGCCGGACAGACGAGGGGAACGGACCGAACGCTGCCGCGTACCGGTCGCTCCAGTGGAGGGCGAGATTCTCAGAAATACCTGGCTCCTCCAGGAACAACGCAGCCGGTCCCGCGGCCTCGACTGTCACTTCGCCGGAGGTCGTGCTGAGGGCAAGACTCCCGGTCGCAGACTGCTCCTTGGTTGCCGGGCGGATGATCCCGATGGCGCAGCCCGGGGGATGACCGGAAAGGATCGTAGAAAGCCTGCTCCCGTCTCCAGCCTCCCGTTTTTCGCCGTCGAGATGGATGGTAACCATGCCGGACCTCAGGCTGCAGGCTGGCTCATAACCTTGCGCTCTTCCTCGGTGAGGATGGCGAGCACATCTGCGGTCTTGCCGATCTGGATGATCTTCCCGCCCCGCATGAGCGCGATCCGGTCGCAGATATCCCGCACGAACTCCATGTCGTGGGAGACCACGATGAAAGTCTCGTCCATCTCTTCGCGGGAGTGCATGATGGAGTGCTTGACATCGATCTTGGTGATCGGGTCCATGGTGCCCGTTGGTTCGTCGAGGATAACGATCCGCGGCTCACGGATGAGCACCTGCGCAAGGGCTACGCGGTGGCGTTCTCCTTCCGAGAGCTGGGCCGGCATCCGGTCAAGGATCTCCTTACTCTTCTCCTCGGTGAACCCTGCCATCCGGAGGGTGACTAAGGCTTTTCGCATGGCAAGTTCCTTGGGGAACTCGAGACCGATGGCATCGGTCAGGTTATCAAGAACCGTCCGGTGAGGGAAGAGATCGTATTCCTGGTGGAGGAGACCGATATACCCGGTTGCCCGGCCCCGCTGGTCGATGCCGGGTTTGGTCATATCAATCCATTCGTCACCGATCCGGACATTTATCTCTCCGCTCGTGGGTTCCACGAGCCCAGCTATGATCGCCGAGAGGGTGGTCTTGCCGGCCCCGCTTTTCCCGATGATCCCAAAGATCTCTTTTGCTGAAACCTCGAACGAAACCCCGTTGACGGCCTTGACTACGCCGCGGTCCACCGATATATAGCGCTTGATGAGGTCGCGGGCAACAACGATATTGTCACCGATTTCTGCATCCTCAAAAGTCTCGGTATCCTCGTAACCCTTCATGAACTCCGCGATCACTTCTTTCGGCGTCCCGATCTTTGCAATGCTGCCATTGATAAGGAGCATGGCGCGGTGGGCCACATCCTCGATCACCTGCGAGAAGTGGGAGGTGACGACAATCCCCATGTTGTTGGCCTTTGCCGCCTCAATGAGCATGGCATGGACCACTTTTGCAGTGCCGGGGTCAAGGGTGCCAGTGGGCTCATCGGCAAAGAGCATGACCGGATTCTTGGCCAGCTGCCGGGCGAGAACCACCCGCTGCTTCTCCCCCCCGGAGAGGTCACGGGCGATGTGCATCATACGGTGGGAAAGCTTCACCTGATCGATAAGGTCTGCCGCCCGGTTGATGGCTTTTTCCGGCGGGTAATTAATATCATCGAGTGCATGAAGGACGTTCTCGATAACGCGGTCGTCCCCGTACAGCGCAAATGTACGCTGGAACATGATCGCTGTCCGCCGCATCACGCGGCGCTTGAGCGTTTCGTCCTTCTCGTTCCAGAGATCTACGTCGAGTTTTTCCAGTTTTGCACCACAGTGCGGGCAAGGTTTCCCAACCGAACTTGGCACATCCACGTGTTCGCATGCGGGGCAGGCTGCCATGTGATAGACGATTTTTCCGCTGGTTGGCGGCTGCTCCACGCCCCGGATGAGATGCATCAGGACCGTCTTTCCCGCGCCGCTCCTGCCGATAATCCCGAGGATCTCGCCCTCAGGGATATCAAAAGAGATATTTTTGAGGACCTTCTCGCCATCAAAATTCATGCAGAGGTTCTCTACCGTGATCAATGGAGCTTTCATAGTACCCTTGTATCTATTGTAGCGGAGGTCGCATATTACCTTTTATGTGATACCCCTCAGGCGTCACGATCGCAAACGCGGGAACAGGAAAGGAGTTCCTGCACAATCGGGATAACCTCACGTACGCTCTTCACGATGTGATCTGCCTCCTTGTACAGGTCTTCGGGCCGCTCACCGGGCTGCTGGACGGTGAGGATTGCAATATCTGCATTCCGCATCGCACAAAGATCGTTGATCCCGTCCCCGACCATCAGCACCTTGTCATATTCCTGCCGGAGGTCGTTGACGATCTGCGCCTTGACGGTCGGCGTTGCCACCCCGTACACCCGGTCCCGGGGGATGCCGAGATGGTCGGCCATCTTCTCGAGTTTTGTGACACGGTCGCCGGAAGCGATATACGTCGGCACGCCCATGCGGTGGAGGGCGCTTACCGTCTCTTTTGCTCCGTCGAATGGCCAGCCACCTGCTGTAATGGCAAACTCGATACTCCCCTGTGCCATGTTGATGATAGCCCCGCTGTTGAGGGTAACAACCGCCTCTTCTCGGCAGACCGACCAGACATTCCGGATGCATTCCTGCAGGTCAACCACCCGGCATCGCGTATCCGTATAGAGAAGTTCGCCGATCTCCTCGGCAGTCGTGATCTTCCGGGTGCAGCTGATCCCGAACCTGATATCGTGCTGGACAAGGTATTCCGAAAGGACAGTATCGGCAGGAGTTGCCATGAGGTCCTTGGAATGGACGGGCAGCACGATGAGAACGCGGTCAGGGGAACTGTACGTGAGAGTCGTGGTCTCGATACCGGGCATGAGTTTTTTATGGCAGATATCCTTTGCAACCCGGTAGGTGTTCAGGAGCGTTCCTGCACTGTCGAAGACCACGGCAACGGACACTTGTAACACACCGGGATAACCTTATTCAGGGTTCAGTTCTCACTCAATCATTGATAGTGATGATCGTATCTGAAACTGCGGAGAAGATAAAGAACATGGAAATCCGAGGGGCCGGTAGGATCGCCCGGGCTGCTGCTGAAGCGCTCCGGGACCATGCGCTGGCCCTCAAAACCCCCACATATGACGCGTTCCGGCAGAGAATGGAAAACGCAGCTGATATCCTTATCGCCACCCGCCCGACTGCAGTTTCACTCCCGAATGCTGTGCATATCGTGATGAACGGGATCGGAGAGGCCAGTACGGTTGATGAGGCACGCCGTGGGATCGTCGAGAGGGCCGGGCAGTTCACCCAGTCATCACAGCATGCCGTAGAGAAGATTGCACAGTTTGGTGCCCGCCATATCCGTGACGGTGACACGATCCTCACGCACTGCAACTCGGAGGTGGCGCTCGGGTGCATCATCGAGGCGCACCGGAGCGGCAAGCATATCGAGGTCTTCGCAACGGAAGTCAGACCCCGGAACCAGGGACACATCACGATAAAGACTCTCAGCGATGCCGGGATCAAGACGAACTTTATCGTGGACTCTGCGGTCCGCTCATTCATCAATGATGTTGACCTCGTCATTGTCGGCGCAGACGCAGTCACGGTGAACGGGGCCGTGGTGAACAAGATCGGCACCTCGCAGGTAGCGCATACGGCTGCCGAGGCCCGGGTGAACGTGCTCGTTGCCGCGGAGACCTATAAGTTCGCCCCGCGGACGGTCATCGGGGAGTTGATCCAGATCGAGGAGCGGCCGGGAAGCGAAGTGCTGCCGGACGAGATTGCACGGACGCTCCCCCATGTCACCGTGCGCAACCCGGCATTCGATGTCACTCCTGCAGAATTCATTGACCTGATCATCACGGAACAGGGGGCGATCCCCCCGCAGATGGCCTGGATCATCATCCGCGAGTATCTCGGCTGGGACATTACGGAGTTCCAGTAACCGGGACGGGGATGGCCGGCAGGTGTCTCCGTCCAAATTTCTTTGGGTCCAGTCCTCGTTTTGTTTTTCAGATGGTCGATGGATTTATTGACGGAGAGCACCCTTTTTGTGTACACAGGATCCGCACCCCAGGTAGGGTAGCAACGCGAGGGTTTCAGGTTATGGAAATTCCATTTGCAAAACTGCACGGTAACGGCAATGACTTCATTATAATCGATGAATTCGAGAAGACGGTCATCCCTGATGACATGAAGGCGCAGTTCGCCGCAATTTACTGCGACCGGAAGTTCGGGATCGGAGCTGACGGTGTCATATACGTCATGAAATCCAAAAAATGCGATCTCTGTATGCGCATCCTCCAGCCTGATGAGAGTGAGGCTGATATGTGCGGAAACGGGATTCGATGCATTGCAAAGTTTGCGTACGATGCCGGGTATACAAAAGAGACCTGTACAATCGAAACCCTTGCCGGCGAGATCGGGGTCTCTATGGGCTACAAGGGAGAGAACTTCCTTGCCATCATCACCATGACTCCCCCGCAGTATGGCCGCAAGGAGATCCCGGCGACCGGTTCCGGGGAATACAAGGAGAAGATTGCAGGATACGAAGTCTATGCCGTTAACACCGGCGTTCCCCATGCAGTCATCATCGTTGATTCGGTCGATGCTGTTGACCTCGAGACCGTTGCACCGAAAATCCGGCACCATAAAACCTTCCCGAAAGGTGCTAACGTGAACTTTGTTGAGAAGACCGGAAAGAACAGTATCCGGATCCGAACCTTCGAGCGTGGCGTGGAGGGGGAAACGCTCTCATGCGGCACCGGAGCCACGGCGTCGGCGGCAACCGTTCACCGGCTTGGACTTACCGGGGATGTTGTCGATGTGGAGACCAGGGGTGGTCCGCTGACGATTTATGTAAACGACGTGGTAAAAATGGAGGGACCGGCAACCACGGTGTTCAAAGGCATCATCACGTTCTGATCCCTTTTTTTGACAACGGGGATACCTTTGTTGGCGTCCCAACAATCAAATCAGTACTTCCGTTGAAAAATGCATCCGGTTTTTTTCTTGCTGAAGATCAATCGGATTGTGGTTTTTTGCGGCAGCTGCGGGTTCTACCCGCCTCGCGGAATATCTTGGTGTGCGCGGGGGGTGATGTCCCGGGATATACTCAGGAGCTCGCGTATCCGGCCGGTCTTCTCATCGCGTATCACATTCGTGGTGGACTCAAACAGGAGGTAGTGCCCGTCCTTGTGATGCAACCGGAAGGTGTGTGTAACCAATCCCCCGGTATCGATCCCGGCCAGGAATTTTTTCACTATGTCCAAGTCATCAGGATGGACGAGCCCTAGCAGGGTTTTTCCGAGCAGGTCGGATTCAATATAGCCGAGTAGGGGGGTGACCGAGGGTGAGACGTACGTGCAGATGTTTTCCGGTGACTGGAGGGTGATAATATCGAGAGAGTTCTCAACAATGAAGCGGTAGTGCAAATCCTGTTTACGGATCTCAGCTTCTGCATTTTTCCGCCCGCTGATATCCATAGCAGTGAATGTCACCCCGGCTGAAAGATCGGTTGGATCCAGCGGGGATGAACTGAGCAGGATATCAATAACCGATCCATCTTTTTTTCGCCAGCGGGTCTCAATTGATCCCATTCCATCTCGGGCAACCTGCCGGTATTTTTCAGTACCGACCCGGTCGAACTCCTCCTTTGAGAGATAGAATTTCCGGGCGGACTGCCCGACAAGTTCATCGGCCGGATACCCGGTCATTTCACAGAGCCGGTCATTGACCTCATGAATCACCCGATCAATCACAAGGCCGATGCCAACAGGGGCAGCCCGGATGATACTCTGCAACCGGGCCTCCCGCTCACGTATTGCAGACTGTGCTGCTATTCTCAGGGAAATATCCCGGGCCTGGCCGAGAACGAGAGTCATACCCCGGTACTCAAAGAGGTGGGATCGGATCTCGACCGGGATCCGCCTCCCGTCTTTTGCGACATGGACCATCTCAAAAACAGCATGGCCTTCTGTTTTCAGCCTCACTGCACACTCTCGCATGCGTTCCCGCATGGTC
>JALOBP010000005.1 GCA_023228295.1 Methanoregula sp. | reverse complement strand
GAGCCACTTGACCTCCTGCTACATTCCGGTGCTCATCGGATTGCCTCCCCCGCCAATAACTGGTGCGGGCGTGTCGGGGAGCACTCGCAGGGATAGGATTATGGGGTGCCGGACGGGAGACTACTTTCCTTTGAATTTACTATACGCTTCTGCAAACTCATCGAGTTCCATCTCGAGATCTTCGCGGATAATCTTTCGCAACAGCCCTTTGGGGATCTCTTCACCGCTGTGAACAGGTACTGTCGTGTATCTTCCGTCATCGGATTTCATCCGCACATGCGACCCTTTCTGCCGGATTATGGTAAACCCAAGCGTTTCAAGAAATATGACAAGGTCTTTTCCTTTGATCACCGGAAGCATTACGCACCCTGTGTGATCTCCACTTCGCGGAACCCTACGAACGTATTGAGGTTTTCTGCACCTGGATCTTCCATGCAGAGTTCAATGACTTCCTTGATGCGGGAAAGCGCTTCATCAATGGTTTTGCCGTAGGTATGACAGCCTTTGAACTGAGGACAAGAGACAATAAACACTCCGTCTTCATCGGTCTCAATAAGAATAGGAACATGGAGTGTTTTCATACCTGATCCATCGGCATCCAAGCGTAAATTCTTTTTGCCGTTGCTTGTACTGGTTATCAGAACAAAAATTCATGGTGAAACCTGTCGGAGGATTGCAGACACATGGACGGATAAATCGTTTTATGGGGCCGTTGGTGGATCAGCTTAACCGGGTGCCGGTAAAAGAAGCAGGGTAATTCTTTGATGTTCTTGCCGGAATCGACAACCGAATCGACAACCGAATCGACAACCTGCCTACGCCATCACGTACCGCGTCGAACGTCCCTTTCCTTCGATCCTGATAACGTTGTTCTCAACCATCTGCATCAGCTCTTTCCCGGCGGCCTGCCGGGAAATGCCATACAATCGCATCAGATCGCCACTTTTCACCGAACCATTGGCATGGATGTACTCGATAATCTTCATCTGCCTCCCGGTAAGAGCCACCTGACCTCCTGCCACGGCCCGGTGCTCATCGGACGAGAGCCGCAGGACCCGCTCTTTCACCCGGGAAAGCGAGATCTCCACACCCTCCGTGAAGTAATCCAGCCACACTGTGCAATCCGGCCAGGTCTGGTTTACTTCTTTAAGCACACGGTAGTATGCAGGCCGGTCGCTGTCATAGTAATCATCCAGCGTAAAGAAACGCTTGATATCAAATTCCCGGACGGCAAGGATCAGCGTCGCAAGAGCCCTGGCGGTCCGCCCGTTCCCGTCAACAAACGGGTGAATCCGCACGAGCTCGTAATGCGCAATCCCGGCAACCAGCACCGGGTGCATCTGGTGAGCTGCATCGGAATTCAGCCAGTCGATAAGCGCGTTCGTCTGGGGGACTACCTCGTTTGCCTTCGGAGGAGAAAACACGACCTCCTTTGTAATACGGTTCCCTACAACAACCTGCACGGTCCGGAACGCCCCTTCCGCAGACGGATCATCCAGCGTGTCCCGGGTAATATCCCGGTGAAGGGAAAGGAGTCTCCCGGCCGAAATCATGCCCTCTTCCTGGTAGAGGTCAACGTGTTCCAGCACCCGGAGATAGTTGAGCACCTCGGCTTTTGCCCGGCGGGCTACCATCACATCCCGGCCTTCCGCAAGCCGGCTCACCTCTTCAAGGGAGAGGGGGTTTCCCTCTATCGCTGTAGACGCATGTGCTGCCCGGACAAGTTGCTCTCTCCTTATCGAGACTTCCCACTTTGGGATAAGATGGGCATGAAGGATCACTTCCCGTGCGGCCGCAATATCTGAAAGACGCTTCACCATCGTATGGGTGTAGGTAAATGTCGGTGAAAAAATACGGGAATCCTTCATACTATCACATTATATTGTCTGTTGCATCCCTGACCTTTTGGTCATTGTGGTTTTTGTACTTGTCCGGATCATGAAAGGATAATCTTTTGTAATTATTCCGGGAACCCCTAAAAGACCCCATGTACCAACGCAAATATACTCCCGGAAATAAGTGTTGTTGATGACCCTGACCGTTGACCAGGAACTGGTACTAAAAACCATCTTCAACCTTGGCAAAGGCTCCATCACCACACCGGTTACCATCGGCGCAATCCATCATTCATTCTCGGATATGGATGTCCGCGATCTCGTGACGCACCTGCAAGCCCTGCTGGATGCGGGCCTTATTGAAAATTACGGGAAGACCATGGAAAAAATCAGCAACACGTTCATTATAACGCCAAAAGGAATTTCAAAGAGCAGATACGATGACGGAAGCAGATGATGAATTTTTTTCCGGCATGAGTCCCCGGTGGATCCGGATATCCATGAGGATCGCGGGCTCCCAACGGTCACTGTGTCCCGGCAACCCGGGATAAATTTTATGAGGGATAATACATCATCTTCTGATTATCGGGGAGACAGTACGGGGAATATCCCCGGAATCCCAGGGCCGGAACCCGGGGGATCCCGTGGTCAGATATCATCGGTATGAGAAATATCCTGATCCACCACTATTCTGGCATTGATCCCTGATTGTAGTCTGGAAAGCAGCCGGACATGACCTGCCGGCAAAAAAAAAATTCCCGCCGGGTTCCGGAATAACAATCACGGTATCCTTCTCAAGAGGCAAAGAAACGCCGGCGATCCTCACCGGTCCGGAGCTCTCCCGGGAAAAAGCCCCCCCACCTCCCAAAACAGGAATAGGGCCTATTGCCCGTTTCCCGGCCCAAACAGATCCATACAGGCCGGTTTTTCTCCTTCGAAAACCTCGCATCAGCCAATCGGGGGTGAAAATGACCTGCCCTGTAAAAACCATCACGGAAACCCCCCATTCAGGCCGGTCGGGCAACCCCCGGAAATAGTAAACGGGGGTCATTTTGACCCCGGATTACCCAAAATCAGGGATCGGGGGCGGGCATCCCGCCACCAGCAGCTGAAACAGCATTCCTCCGTCGGAGATACCCCCGGATCACATCCTCGCCGGTTCCCGCACCCGCCGCCTTATCCGGGGGAACCGCAGGGCCGGGCGGGGGAGTTGCCGGCGTTTTGCTGCACGATCCGGGAGAGGATTTCTCAGGGACCGTCTTTTGCCGGTCTTCATGAACCGGTACCCCATCGTACCGGACCTCAACAAGCCGGTCGTTCTCAACACGAAAGAACTGCCATGTGCCCCAGGGCGAGAGTGTCCAGATCTCGCGGGACTGGACCGGGGTCTTTGGAATTGTCCGGAGCTGGAGGATGTCCTGCCGGAAGAGTCTTTGGATCTCCTGCGGATCGCAGATATGGGTCCGGACCCGTTTCACCCGGACAAAAACCGTACAGTTCTCCCTGCTCAGCATGAAGCTGTACCGGGACCGCCCGAGTTCCCGGTCGTCCCGTACTTCTCCCAGCATGACGGCAATCTTCTTTGCCCTGCCGATGGCCCGAAGCGGCTGCGGTCCCTTGGTCATAGTCCCGCTCCATCTTCACGGGCAAAGAAAAACCGTACCGGAGGATCATCGCACAACTCCCGTTTCATCCGCCGCGTCCGGATGCGGACCTGGAAAAAATGCCGGGCAGAGAATTTCTCCCGGGCCGTAGCGGTAAAACAGCCGGGAGCCGGAGGTACGGGCGTTACCGTACAGGATTTTTGCGAGGGCAACAGCCCCCCATCAACGTTTCCGGATCGTTCCATCATCAGGACCATCTCCATTTCTCCAGACCATCCACTTTCGTTTCGAGCCGCCCGATTCTTTGATCCAGGGATCCGATCTGCCGGAGCAGCTCTGCCTGCATCCGGTCGAGAAGCGGAATGATCCGTTTCTGTATCAGCATCTCATTGGTCAGGATATGTGATCTCTTTTTTATCCTGATACCACAGCCGGTAATCTCGGTCTTTCTCTCCACGAACCGGGGTACGGGATCCGCAGGAATATTCCGGCGCCCCCACTCCAGCTCCGCGTTCTCTTCCTGGTCCGGCATACCCGGATCATCCGGGAGAACCGTACTGCCGGTTCCCGAAATCACGATATCAGGAACGGATATCCCGGGCAACCTGATACCCGTCCCGTTCGTTGCAGATTCCTCATTTTCCATGTGTTTCGCCTCATGAATCCGATCGTGTTCTTCCTGCGACTCCCTCCTCACATCGTTGTGCCAGCCGGTATCCGTGCAGAGCCATGGCTCTTCAGTTTTGGTTTCCGACAGGATTATCCGCCGGAAGACCCCGCTGTCGCTGGCCGCATGCCGGGTTTTCGGACCCCTGCGGAAGGAGTATCCGACCCTTTCTCTCACATCCAGAAGACCGGGCCGTTGGTCTGAGTATAGTACAGTGCAGAATGCACAACGCGTGTGCACTCCCGCGGGAATCCCGCACGGGACTGGACTTACGGGATTACGGGCAACTTCCCCCCTCATCCGTTGTCCTGTCTCGTCCCCGGTTTATGGGAGCAGGATTCGAATTTTTTGTATTAATTTTATGTAATAAAAGATTCGATATATGCTTGCTGGTGACTGCCAAAAAACCGGCAGTTACCGGGTAAAACCGGGCGGGATCCATGCCCGGATTTTACCGGATCCGGTGCCGGATTCCCGGGCGCGGGATCCCGCCGGTCATTCCTTTCGATACAAAATAGAAATTTTTTAAACCCCCAAATGCGCTATATTGAGATGGTACACATGATGCGTAACTATGGATGCGACACATGCGGAGCTTTCCTCCCGCGTACAGAACTGCTTTGCCCCAGGTGCAAGAATGAGAACGGAGCACCCGTCTCCGAAATGAAGATTGCCGGCAACAAGAGGAACGGATGCCCAATCTGGTCGGTATGTGCTCCAAAAGCTGAATAAATAACTCTTTTTCTCTTCAGCCCAAGTTTGCCAGTCTGATCCATAACGTCAGAAGATGTAAACTATCGCTATCAAATTATTTGTCAGGAAAACCAATTTGACAGTTCAGTGTTTTATCGCATCTCACCTCATGAAAAACCCCAGTTTGACCTTAAAACGGTAATGTTAATGGCCACAAAGCTGGAGTCGACATAAATTTTGACCTTCCATTCCCACGAATCCACGGTAACTGTCAAATTCGATAGAGATTTTTTGGTGAATTTTGTGGAAAAATGCTTGATGTGAAAACTCCCAATATCGTAAAAGATCGGTACAAATCAATAAATCTTTGCTCTATGGCCTTTATTTTGGCACCCTTCTAAAGATTCCACAAGTGTCAAATTCTTATCCAAAATCTTAGGCAAAAAATCCAAGTGGCAAAGTTAGGCTTCAGTATTCTGTAAATGCGGTATTTTTTTTCATTCGAGATTTTTTTTAGAAAATTTTTAAAAAAAACGGTGATTCGTTGCAGGCCGGTCCGGCCGCCTTCATACAATATTATAATATTTCATTGAACCGCAGGCCCCGCAGTGGTCGCCCTCGATCAGGTAATCGGGAACGGTCTCGCCGCAACAGGGGCAGGTTACGGATGACCATTTCTTCTTCTTGTGTACGGTAACCCGGACCCTTTCTGATGAAAGGATGTTGCGCCCGGCAGTGAAGATCTCGTCCATCAATTTTCCTTTCATGGTATGTTTGTCGAACACCGGGCTGTTGGCGTACCAGACATCAATGGTTGGATATTCTTTGAGTTTCACCAGGTCCACATATACCCGGACCGCTTCCACGGTTGCGTCTTCGGACGCTGCGTTTATCGTGATGGCGAATTTTCCGATAGGCACAATCTTCAGCCGGTTATTCCCGGTTGTAATATGGGCCATAACCTGCAGGGCATCGGGAAGGCACTTGGGGGTCTCGCAGACACCGTAGAGTTTTTGATCAGCCGTCACCCCAAGAAGTTCCATTGCATAGTCCACCATGAATGCCCCGATCAGGACCCCTGGGGCGGGGTAGGTATGAAAATCCGACAACCTGATAATCTCCTGCTGGAGCTGCTGCGGTACACCGCCCCTTTCCATACTGGCTTTCAGTGCATTCGGAGTCTCTTCATGATGGCCTGCTTGCATAATCCAATGTTGCATATCATCTGATAAACATGTTATGAAAAGTAACGGGATGTGCTGAACTGTTGCAGTACAGAACGTTCAGGAGCATATCCCATCATGACTCATCTCCCTCGACAGGAACCGGGAAGTGGTCGCAACGTGAAGGATAATTGCATGCAGTAAGGATATCTTCGCCACTGATATGGCCGGCATCCCCATTTGCGAGTGCTGAAAGGGTAATAATGGAAACGGGAATACGCATACCAAACGCTGCAACGGTCTGGGGTGGGGGAATGGACAGGTGGTTGTAAGATCGGACACTCCAGCGATCGACTTTTATACCCATTTTTTCCAGCAGCATCGCCACATGCCCGCAGGATTGTGATGCTGAAAGAGTCTGGCAGAGATCCACAACCGGGGATCCAATCCTTGTTCCCTCATAGAATGGCTCCTCCGGCTTCCAAATCCGCCCACACTGCCGGCAGTATGCCCGGTGGATGACCACTTCAACCAGTTGATTGTCATCACTATCGCACAGGAATGCGAATCGTTTTGTCCGTTTATCATAGCCGGACATGATGCCGCCGCATAACGGGCAGATACGACGGGTAAAATATTCGGTCTTGTCGCATACAAGAAGTGCTGCCTGGACAACCTGGGTCAACATCGGGGGGATGGGGCGCAGTGCCATGCAATTCACCCGGCCGGATCGGGCAGTACCCTGCGCGGAATCCTGTCATGAGTACCTGTATCGTCCTGATCCCACACATTGTACCGTTTTAAAACCACCATTACCCCCAAATAATCCACAAATATGAGTGATTTTCAGAACGTATAAATATCTCATTTACCGAGATCACTAATCAAGCAAAGTTGTTTAACCAATTTTGCAAAGACCACTGTCAGAGGTGTGTATGCATGGATGCTTCGGCTGTTTTTAGCCGGGGTTTCCGTGAGTGTATGGTGATAAAATGGCCAATAGTACAAGTACTCTTAAGTATGTACCCACGACGTGTCCTTACTGCGGTGTAGGCTGCGGTCTGAACCTTGTTGTCAATGACGGCAAGCTCGTCGGGGTTGAACCGTATAAGCGAAGCCCGATCAATGAAGGCAAGCTCTGCCCCAAGGGAATGACCTGCTGGGAACACGTCCAGAGCCCGGACCGGCTGACAACACCGAAGATCAAGAAGAACGGCAAATTCGTGGATGCAACATGGACTGAAGCCATCGATCTGATTGCAAAGAAGTTCAAGGAGATCTCCGACAAGAACGGCCCCAAGTCCCTTGGTTTCCAGACCTCATGTCGTACCGTCAACGAGGACTGTTACGCACTGCAAAAGTTAGCGCGTGTAGGATTCCAGACCAACAACGTCGACAACTGTGCACGTATCTGCCACGGACCTTCTGTTG
This sequence comes from Methanoregula sp., assembly GCA_023228295.1. Lineage (GTDB taxonomy): Archaea > Halobacteriota > Methanomicrobia > Methanomicrobiales > Methanospirillaceae > Methanoregula. The sequence continues at coordinate 51,120 of JALOBP010000005.1, read as the reverse complement.
CCGGTCTCTCACTCTCGTTCGGTTCCGGTGCAGCAACCAACACGTTCGAGGATGTCCTGAACTCCGACCTGATCGTCATGTGGGGTTCCAATGCTGTCGAAGCTCACCCGCTTGCCGGCCGGCGCGTCATGCAGGCCAAGAAGAAAGGGATCAAGGTTATTGTTGTTGACCCGCGGTTAAGTGCAACGGCACGGATTGCGGATGAATGGATCCGGTTCAACCCGTCGACCCACATTGCCCTTGCCAACTCCATGATGTACTGGATCATCAAGGAAGGCCTCCAGAACACTGCGTTCATCAACGAGCGTACGAAAGGCTTTGATGACCTGAAAAAGACGGTCGAGAAGTATGCCGATTGTACGGAGATCCACGGTGTCCCGCTCGAGACGGTCAAGGCATTTGCCCGCCAGTATGCCAAGGCAAAGAACGCAGTCATCATCTACTGCCTCGGTATCACGGAGTTAACCACCGGTACCGACAATGTCCGTTCCATGGGCAACCTCGCACTGCTCACCGGCAATATCGGCCGTCCCGGTGTCGGCGTCAACCCGCTCCGTGGCCAGAACAATGTGCAGGGCGCCTGCGACATGGGTGCATACCCGAACGTCTTCTCCGGCTACCAGGCTGTTGCAGTTGCTGACAACCGTGCCAAGATGGAGAAGGCATGGTTCATGAAGGAAGGTTCCCTGCCCGACTGGTATGGCTCGACCCTGACCGAACAGATTAATGACTGCGGCGATGTTGTCAAGGCAATGTGGGTCCTCGGTCTGAACCCTGTGGTCTCCTACCCGGACTCGAACCATGTCATGAAGATGTTTGACAAACTCGACTTTCTTGTTATGCAGGATATCTTCTGGACAGAGAGCTGCGAGTATGCCGACGTTGTCCTGCCCGGCACCTGCTTTGCCGAGAAAGACGGAACATTCACCAGCGGCGAGCGCCGTGTCAACCGTGTACGGAAAGCCGTCGACGGTCCCGGCGAATCGAAGTACGACTGGGAGATCATCGGCATGGTTGCCAAGAAGATGGGCCTCAAGGGCTTTGACTGGAAGACCGCAAAGGATGTCTGGGACGACATGCGGGCAGTCACCCCCGGCCAATTCGGAGTGACCTACGAGAAGATGGAAAAACCCGAATCAGTCCACTGGCCCTGCCCGGCCATCGACCACCCGGGGACCCCGATCCTGCACGTGGGGAAATTCGCGGCAGCAGATGGTAAGGGCACCATGTTCGGCCTTGAATACCGCCCGCCGGCTGAAGTCGCGGATGCAGAGTATCCGTTCACGCTCATGACCGGGCGTGTGATCTTCCACTACCACACCAGGACCCAGACCGGCCGTGCCGCACAACTGCACTATGAAGTGCCCGAGTCCTATATCCAGATTAACACCATCGATGCAAAGAAGCTGGGTATTAAGGAAAACGAGAAGATCAAGGTATCAAGCCGCCGTGGTGAGATTGAGACCCTCGCTCATGTATCCGATGACGTCGCACCCGGCGTTACGTACATGGCGATGCACTTCGCCAAGGGCGCAAACACCTTAACCAACACTGCGCTCGACCCGCTCTCCAAGATGCCGGAGCTCAAGCACTGTGCTATAAAGATCGAAAAGATTGCGGGGGCGAAGTAACATGGCAAAGAAAGGCGAAATGCTCTATGCATGGACCAATGATGCCGCCCTCTTAAAGAAGGCGGAATGCGGCGGTGCGGTCACCGAACTCCTCAAGTATGCACTCGAGAGTAAGACCGTTGATGCAGTGCTTGCCGTAACACGCGGCATTGACCTGTACGACGCAGTCCCGGTGCTTGTTACCAACCCCAACGACCTTGATGCGTGTGCCGGTTCGCTCCACTGCGGGACCGTCCTCCTCTCCAAACTGGTGATGGAGTACGCACCAAAGATGGCCGGCAAAAAGCTGGGACTTGTTGTCAAGGGCTGCGATATGATGGGCATCCTTGAGCTCGCAGAGCGCAAACTGGTCAACCTCGACAACATCGTCATGATCGGTGTCAACTGCGGAGGATCGGTCAGCCCGGTTGCCGCACGAAAAATGATCAGGGAAAAGTTTGGCGTCGACCCGAACACGGTCACCAAGGAAGAGATCGACAAGGGCCAGTTCATCATCGAGTACGAGGGCGGCCACAAGGGTATCGCCATGGATGAACTCGAAGAAACCGGCTTCGGCCGCAGGTCCAACTGCCGCCGCTGCAAGCTCAAAGTCCCGCGCCAGGCAGACCTTGCCTGCGGGAACTGGGGCGTCATCGGCGACAAGGCCGGCAAGGCAACCTTTGTCGAGGTCTGCTCCGAGAAGGGAGCAAAACTCGTTGACGGAGCGGTCAAGGCCAAGAAACTTTCCACGGAAGCAGCAAACCCCAAGGGTGTCGAGATCCGCGGAAAGGTCGAAGGCGCAATGTACAAGCTCGGCGACAAGTGGCGGAAGCACGACTTCGAGGCACTTGCCCCGGTCCTCTGGGAGACCATAGCGAAGGAGACCGGCCGCTGTATGAAGTGTATGGCATGCATCGAGCACTGCCCGGTCTGTGTTACCAGTCCTGACAAGTTCAAGCAGCCCGACATGATGGTACGCCATGGGTTCATCCCGGCCGACCCGATGTTCCACCTCCGCCGCTTTGCGCACATCTCCGACTCCTGCATCAACTGCGGGCAGTGCGAAGAATGCTGCCCGTCGGAGATTCCGCTGGCGCTCTTCAGCCACGCGATCCGGACAGAAGCTGACAAGTTCTTTGAACCCAAGCTGGGGAAATCAGCTTACACCAACTAATTTTTTAGTACATTCCGTGAACGGTTCTCCATTAATAAAAACATCTCCAGGGATATTGACGGACAGATGTGATGAATGGGGAGATACTATCCGATCTCTCCGTCATGCCTCATCACCAATTTTTGGCAAGCGCTGGTCTTTTCGTGACCTGTCGGAAATTTCTGCGCTATTAAGGTGGATATACCACTAGAGTGGATTTGTAATCCGGCCCTTCAAAGGAAATGCGGCAGGATTTTCTTTCCGGGACGGATAACCACACGCAGCAAGTAAATCCGGTGCATCGATACCATTGCATTCACGCATCCCCACAGCCAGGGTCGAGAGTGAAACAATGGACACGGGAACCCGGATACCAAACATATCTACGGCAGGAACCGTGTGGCTGTTTTTTTGTATATAGTTACGAACACTCCAGCGGTCGACAACAATTCCCATCTCGGCAAGGGTGGAAGAAACGCGGGGGAAGTGCATGTTTTCACCCAGGGTAACACAAAGATCCACAACCGGGGATCCAATTCGGGTATCTGGATAAAACGGTTGATCTGCAAGACAGATCTGCCCGCACCTGCGACAACAGAACCGTTTTACCAGTACATGAATGACCTTCCTTTGTTCTCCTTCCAAAATAATGGCAAACTGTTTGTTTTTCACATCATACCCGGCAAGCTCCCCTCCGCACCCGGGACAGGCTTCACAGGAATCAAACAGAACCCCGTCACAGGAAACAAGTGTTGTCTGCACGATATCGGTAAGCATCGGGGGTATCCGGTATTTTTTCACGATGATCATCCTCAATTTGCCTTTTTGCTGGATTGTGTGTTCCGGTTTTCCCGGATCAACATTTCCCGCGGGGATTATGTATACATTTTACGATGTGGGATTTAATAAACCCACTTCTGTTCACCACTTTTTGCGAGAATTTCATAACGGTTAAATAATTACAGGGTAGACAATTTCTGTTCAATAACTATCTTCATTTAACAAATCCGGAAATTCAGTTATTGTTATGAAAAACGGATGAACAAATCTGGTGATAATGAATGGAAGACATAAAATCAGAACTGAAGTATACAGCTACGACCTGTCCCTACTGCGGGGTCGGCTGCGGCCTGAACCTTGTATCCAAGGGGAACACGCTTTTGGGTGTCGAACCGTACAAGCGGTCCCCGATCAATGAAGGCAAGCTCTGCCCAAAGGGTGCAACCTGCTGGGAATCGGTCCAGAAACCGGGCCGCTTGACCAAGCCCTTAATCAAGAAAGGCGACAAGTTCGAGGAAGCCTCATGGGACGAAGCCCTTGATCTGATTATCAAGAATTTTACGGAGATCTCCAAGAAGAACGGCCCCAAAGCCCTTGGTTTCCAGACATCGTGCCGTACCGTCAACGAGGACTGTTACGCCCTGCAGAAGTGGGCACGGGTGGCATTCCAGACCAACAACGTCGACAACTGTGCACGTATCTGCCACGGACCTTCTGTTGCCGGTCTCTCGCTCTCGTTCGGTTCCGGTGCAGCAACCAACCCGTTCGAAGATGTCCTGAACTCCGACCTTATCGTCATGTGGGGCTCCAACGCAGTTGAAGCACACCCGCTCGCAGGCCGCCGCATTATGCAGGCCAAGAAGGCAGGTATCCCAATCGTTGTTGTTGACCCCCGACTCAGCCCGACTGCACGGCTTGCGGACAAATGGATCCGGTTCAACCCGTCAACTCACATTGCGCTTGCAAACTCCATGATGTACTGGATCATCAAGGAAGGACTCGAGGATAAGGAGTTCATCAAGGAGCGTACAAAAGGCTTTGAGGATCTCAAGAAGACGGTAGAGAACTATGCCGATGCCGAGAAGATCCACGGGGTTCCGCTTGAGACCGTCAAGGAATTCGCCCGCCAGTATGCAAACGCAAAGAACGCGGTCATCATCTACTGCCTTGGCATCACCGAGTTAACCACGGGTACCGACAACGTCCGGTCCATGGGGAACCTCTCGCTGCTCACAGGAAACATCGGGCGCCCGGGTGTCGGCGTCAACCCGCTCCGTGGCCAGAACAATGTGCAGGGCGCCTGCGACATGGGTGCATACCCGAACGTCTTCTCCGGCTACCAGGCTGTTGCAGTTCCCGATAACCGTGCCAAGATGGAGAAGGCATGGTTCATGAAGGAAGGTTCCCTGCCTGACTGGTACGGTTCAACCCTTACCGAGCAGATTAACGATTGCGGTGAGGTTGTCAAGGCGATGTACGTCCTCGGACTGAACCCGGTGGTTTCATACCCCGATTCAAACCATGTCAAGAAGATGTTTGACAAACTCGACTTCCTTGTTATGCAGGATATCTACTGGAACGAGAGCTGCCAGTATGCAGACGTTGTCCTTCCGGGCACCTGCTTTGCCGAGAAAGACGGCACATTCACCAGCGGCGAGCGCCGTGTCAACCGTGTCCGGAAGGCCGTTGACGGTCCCGGCGAGTCGAAGTATGACTGGGAGATCATCGGGATGCTCGGAAAGAAGATGGGCCTCAAGGGCTTTGACTGGAAAACCGCACAGGATGTCTGGGACGACATGCGTTCGGTGACTCCCGGCCAATTTGGTGTAACCTACGATAAGATCGAGAAGCCCGAAGCCATCCACTGGCCCTGCCCGACCATCGAGCACCCGGGAACCCCAATCCTCCACGTAGGTAAGTTCGCTGCGGCAGATGGTAAGGGAACCATGTTCGGTATCGAATACCGTCCACCGGCGGAAGTCGCAGATGCAGAGTACCCGTATACTCTGATGACCGGACGTTGTATTTTCCACTACCACACCAGGACCCAGACCGACCGCTGTGCAGCCCTGCACTATGATGTACCCGAAAACTACGTCCAGATCAACACGCTGGACGCAAAGGAACTCGGCATCAGGCAGCACGAGAAGATCAAGGTAACAAGCCGCCGTGGCGAATCCATTGCCATTGCACGCGTGACCGAGGAAGTTGCCCCTAAGGTACTCTACATGCCCATGCACTTCGCAAACGGAGCAAACAACCTCACCAACACGGCACTCGACCCGATGTCCAAGATGCCGGAGCTCAAGCACTGTGCTGTCAAGGTTGAGAAGATCACGGAGGCCTGAACATGACCAAGAAAGGCGATATGCTCTATGCATGGACCAGCGATGCAGAGATCCAGAAGAAGGCAGAGCTTGGGGGTGCAGTCACCGCAATCTGGAAGTATGCACTCGAGTCCAAGGCAGTTGACGCGGTTTTCGCGGTTACCAAAGGTGTAGACCTCTACGATGCAGTCCCGGTCCTCATCAGGGATCCCAAGGACCTTGCAAAGACTGCTGGCTCACTCCACTGCGGTACGCTCCTCATGGCCAAGCTCGTCAAGAAGTTCCTTGACGGTGCAAACAACATGAAAATCGGTGTCACGGTCAAGGGTTGCGATGCTATGGCGTTCCTGGAACTTGCCAAGCGCAAGCAGATCAACCTTGACAACATCGTCATGATCGGTGTCAACTGCGGTGGATCGGTCAGCCCGGTCGTTGCCCGCAAGATGATAAAGGAGAAGTACGACGTTGATCCCGAGAAGGTCCACAAGGAAGAGATTGACAAGGGCCAGTTCATCATCGAGTACGAGGGGGGCCACAAGGGTATCTCCGTTGACGAGCTCGAAGAGGCAGGCTTTGGCCGCCGCTCGAACTGCCGCCGCTGCAAGATGAAAATCCCCCGCCAGGCAGACCTTGCCTGCGGTAACTGGGGTGTTATCGGCCCCAAGGCCGGAAAGGCAACATTTGTCGAAGTCTGCTCCGAAAAGGGTGCAAAACTCGTTGACGGTGCAATCAAGAGTGGAGTCCTCGCAACTGAGGCAGCCAACCCCAAGGGTCTTGAGATCCGCGGAAAGGTCGAGGGTGCAATGTTCAAGCTCGGCGACAAGTGGCGGAAGCACGACTTCGAGGCACTTGGCGAGGGAAAGGAGCGGTTAAAGAAGATCATGAGCGAGACCGCCCGCTGTATCAAATGCTACCAGTGCATTGATGTCTGCCCGATCTGCTACTGTGTCGACTGTACTACCAGGAACCCGGCCTATGTTCCCCCAGGCGAACTTCCGGTCAACTTCATGTTCCATCTGATCCGGTACGCCCACATCGCGGATTCCTGTGTGAACTGCGGCCAGTGCGAGGAAGTCTGTGCCGCAGAAATTCCAAATGCGCTCTTCATGCACGCCCAGCAGCAGGAACTTGAGAAGATGTTCGGCCACGTCCCGGGAACCACCATGGAGCTCCCGCTCATGGCGTATGTCGAAGAGAAGGAAGAGCGGTTACGGCTCCACAACACCGGCAGCGACATGATCTACGAGAACGTGTTCAAGCCGGTTCCCAAGAAGTGAAGTCACTTCCGGAAAAATCTTTTTTTTTTATTTTTACATCCCAAAAAACGTGCCCGGACCGGGTACGATATGGGTTCAGCCCTCACATCCACAAGTACGGCGCAGTTTGTATATTCCCACCAGGATTTTTGGTTTTACAGATTGGATAGTCAAAAACGGGTGTTGGTTTATCGCATAAAAAAAATGTAATGGTAGTCATCTGATAAGGGGGATTCTATCCGGGACGTAATCTATCCCGTAAACAACCCAGATTATTTCATGCCGGAGATTCAAACCTGTTTTTATTGCAGGTACATTCGAAAGATTCCCGGGGTAATTCCATTGATGATGTCGGTCCGGCGTTTAGATCAGGGGTGAGAAATGACTCACTATCTCATAGATATCCGGCTGATGGGGTCCGTGAAGCACCAGATTAGTTCGTTGAGCAATCAATTATCTAAAAAATTTAAACTTGGGGACAAGCAGGTCATCCCGCATATAACACTGGCCGGACCTTTTTCGACCACAAATGAAGACAGACTTATAAAAGATTTCACCAGGATCTGTGCGGACCAGAAAAAGATTCCAAAATATGAGGTCGGGGGTTTTGGATTTTTTGACACCACAAGGGTTGTTTTCGTTACGATAAACCCTGACGAGAACCTGAAACAATTCCGCTCCCAGCTCTCACGGGCAATCTCCCCGTATTGCTCATTACGGAACTATGATCTGGATTCTGTAAACGAATTCAGGTTCCATGCAACGCTTGCGATGAAACTCGACTGGCTCACATTCCAGCGAATAAGATGGTATTTCAGGAGACAGGAACCGGTCATATTCCGGCACCACCCGATACGGGCAACACTGCTCCGTAATTCCAGAATTGTATGCGAATATGATTTTATCCAGGAAAGGATGCTCACCCCTGCACAGGCACGAAGCAGGGCAACCATGATGCGTGATTTTGATATTCTGAAAACATGGGATGAGGGGTATTGGGAATGAATGCAATATTGTTCCGGTATTCCAACCGGCACATTTCCGGGTACGTGGGGCAGTATAATTGACCGGGGGGTTGGGTAATTGGCGGGCCCAATGAGGTTGACGTGGATTCGTCCGGCACGGTTTATGCTATCCAGGATTTCAGAATCCAGAAATTTATCATCAGTGCTCCGGATTCAACACAAATCACTTCAGTTACAGCAAAACAGACAACCCGAATTACAACAGCACCAGCCACAGGTTAATAATTAGAATCCCGGAGCGCTCGGAGATCCGTTTGAGGCACAGATCCAGAATATCGATGTACAGGATGGCATTTTGGACCAGATCACCAGATTTTTCAGAGATCTTTTTGACGGGAAATTATTTTTTTATATCTTACTGTCAACAGGGGGTATCGGAAATAAACAACAAATTGAAAGCATAGCCTTCCTGTTTGCCGACGTGAGGAAAAAGGGCCGGTGACGGAAATCAGAGGTCCCCGGCCGGTAACCTTCCCGGTGAGAGTGGGGCAAGGACATTATCCCCGTTCAGCCCCCTGATGGTCCCGGTGAGACTCATATCATACCCGCCTGCCTTTTCAAGGATTGCATGGAACGGAGGAGACTGGATGATCGATACCAGCGTACGGATGCGTTTGTCGTCCAGCATCTCCCGTCGCAGGACAATCTCATAATCTTCATGGGCAACCGGGATAAACCGGAGGCCTTCAGCACTGGCAATGCCGGAGGTGCACATACCTGCATCGGCAAACCCGTTCCGGATTGCTGCCGCAACTGCCGGCGGACCGTGCACTTCCAGCAGGTACCCGTCCACCTGTGCCGGATCGAGACATTCGCCTGCCAGCACGGTATCAAGGACCGAGCGCGACGGGGTCCCTTTCCGGGTGTTGATGAACCGTGCTTTTGTGAGATCTCCAATCCCCAGCCCGTCGCGGGATGCGATACCAAGTTCCATGGCCGCTATGTGAATAAAGGCAAGGTCCAGGCCTTCCCCATACGTGATGAGGGGCTGGTATGAGGTCAGCAGGGAGCGGGCGGGCAGGCTCAACGGGGCTGCATGACAGGTGTTGGTCTGGAGGGAGCGGAGCCCGGAGATATTGCCAGGATTTGTGGCATGAATATAGAGCCCCTCGTTATGGGCAAGACCCGCCAGTTCTTCCAGCGCCGGATCAAGTGTTCCGGTCAGCAGGATGGTTCGCTCAACACTGCCCGGATCGGTTGTCAGGAATACTTCAAGGGAGGTTCCCGACTCGTATCCCTCGACCGATGCCGGGATGTGCGTGTATCCGTTGGCCTTGACCGTTGCCATCTGGACTGCCGCACCTTTCCCATGGGGTGTACCGATAATCTCCGGCCCGATCCTGCCGACAAAAACCGGGATGAATTCGTCAAATCCAAGATCGGAGACCAGCGGCTGGGCCAGCCGCACGGTGATTGGGTACCTGGGTGCAGGGGCAAAACCCCAGGACTCGAGCAGGGGTGCGGCAAATTCACGGAGAACTGTCTGTGCAGCGAGAGGATAGCCGGGAAGGCCGAGGACCGGTTTTTTCTCAATCCGGCCCAGCATAACCGGTTTGCCGGGCTTGACTGCCACGCCATGAAAAACCAGTTCGCCCAGCGAGCGAATCACACTTTCGGTAAAGTCGCGGGTCCCGGCAGAGGAACCGGCAGAGATAAGGACAAGATCGTTCTCTTTTACCGCGACAAGAATGGCTTTCCGGATGAGGTCAGGATCGTCATGGACAATCGGGTAGCGGGTGCAGTGCGCCCCGGTCTGGGAGAGATATACCTGCGCCATGATGGTGTTGCTCTCCACAACCTGCCCCGGACCTGGCCGGACCCCGAGCGGCACAAGCTCGCTTCCTGTCGGAATTATCCCGACCCTGACCTCCAGTACCCCAATCGATGTGATCCCGTAGGTGGCAAGTGCCCCGATATCGAATGGCCGGATCAGATGGCCTTTGGGCAGGACGAGCCGGTTTTCCCGGATATCCTCTCCTGCAAGACGGACATGTTGCCGGGGTGTTGCGGACTTCCGGATTTGGAAACTGCTTCCCGCGTCCCATACATCCTCGATCATAATAACCGCGTCAAATTCCGGGGGCACGATGTTACCGGTATTAACCCGGGTGAAATGATCCAGGGTTACGGGATTTGTATTGTTTGCCCCAATCGTATCACGGCTCCTGACCGCGATCCCGTCCATGGCGGCAAGGTTCACTTCAGGAACAGAGTATTTTGCATAGACCGGTTCTGCCGCAACTCGTCCAACAGCCTGCATGAGCGGGACTCTCTCGATCCTGTCGGGCGGGGTAAAGGTTGTTGTCAGCAGGGCAAGTGCTTCATCAAGGGAACGGAGCACAAGGTAGCGTTTTACCATATTCAGTTACTCCGGTTTGATCGGGCCTTCATCTTCCAGATTCACCTGCACGTCCCTGTTTAATAAGAAAGAATTGACTCTTACGATGAGAAAACCAGAAGTAATTTATAACCGTCTTCATCAATAAACGCTTTCGTTTGGCAGTCGTACGGTTACGGGAAAAATTGGATACGGACCAAACCTGTCACGCCGGGATCAGAGGGCCACATTCGTCCCAACCGTTCCCACGGCCGCAATGTAAACCGGCCACTGGGTCTCGGGATCAAGGCTGGCGAGTTTGATTATCTGTTCGTCATGGAACATGTCCGTAGAGAAAACCTGGTAGCCAAGGTTTGAGGCCGCCATGATAAGGTTCTGGCAGGTATGTCCGGCTTCGATGAGGCAGCTCCGGTAGCCCCGGTTTCCGAGTGCCCAGACCGTGCGGTACGGGACGGCTACCCAGAGGAAGGTAACCGCGGCCCGGGTCATGACCTTGAAGTTCAGGCTCGCCGTGCTCATCTCCAGTATCAGGCCGGAATCGATTTTTTCTGCAACAATACTGTGGGATTTCGGGAGGTACCGGTACAGGCCGACCTCAAGCCCCTCGACATCGTTTGCTACAAAATAGGTCTCCAGCGGGTTACGGGAACCGGATGACGGCACATTCCTGAGCTCGATGGTCTCTGCTACGATCTTTTTAAACCCCTGTGTACACCAGAGCATGTACGACAGTTCCTTGAGATCTGTTTTGGAGCGGGCGAAGAACCCGACGGGTTCATAACCCTCGATGGCTTTCCTGACCGGTACATCCGGGACTTTGAACTTCTTCGGGCTGGGAAGCTTGATTATGGTCTGGCCTTCCTTGACCGGAAGTTCGTGCGGGGGTTCCGGGACACGGAGGACAAGGTCCACAGTGGAATAATCCGGGTATATCGTGCCTTTGATGAATTCCTTGCCAACATTTCTCATGATACAATCCTCATCATTCCGAGATATTTAGGGTAATTGAAAAAAAAGGATGCCGGTTGTCCCGGCATTATATGGGTGATGGACAACGGGTTCATGCCACCGCTTTCAGGTACAGGTTCGCATACACGACCTGTCCCTTACTCTTGGGGTGGCGTTCGCCAAGGTCGCCGATGTAGTGGTCGAACGTAGCCTTGACGCCGTCAATTTCCTTCTCAACGGTGTCGACCTTCTTGTACCCGGGCATCATAAACTTGATCTTACCAAGAACGTACATGTCGCCCTTGACCATCTGGCCTCCGACACGTCCCTCGACATCGCCCTTGATAACGACCGTGCCGCCCTCTGCATGGGTGGAGACGTGGATGAAAGCGTCCTTCTCGATGATGATGGTGCCGCCGAGCATGAAGGTACCGATATCGTTACCGGCACTTCCCTTAACACGGATAGTGCCGCCCTTCATGCCTCTCCAGTCGCCACGGTATGCGCAGCCGACATGATTCTTGGCATCGCCATCACAGAGGAGCTCCCCGCCTTCCATCTGGATCCCGCAGAATGAGTCCATGTTCCCCTTGATGTGAATCTTGCCGCCCTTCATCCAGCCGCCGACATACATGTCAGCATTGCCGTTGACGGTGACCGTCCCTGCAGTCATCCTGGCGCCGATGTACTTGACACGGGTGCAGTCACCGGTGATAACGATGTCGGTGTCCGCTGCAGTTTCGCCGCCATTGCCGGAGACTTCAAAGAAGTCCCCGATAGTGACATGGATCTTGCCTTCGTGACCCGGGAGGGCTGCAATCTGTGCAGCGTTCTTTCCTGCAAATGCGTCGGGCGTGATGCTGTATCCCTCGAACATGAGTTCGGGGACTTTCGTGGGTTTTAACGTTACGGTGCCATGATCGCACCTCAGGCCTCCACATTCACATCGATAATGGACTGGTGTGGGGCAAGGTATTCCCGGACAGGGTAATTCCTGATGTCGATTGTGTAGGTCCCATGGGTGAATGCCTGGCTGACATCGCGGGTAACCTGCGGGTTCTCGGGAATCTTAACCTTGACCCAGACCGTCTTCTTGTGGCCGTGGCTGACAACTTCGCCGTCCCTGACGATAACTTCGCCGCCCTTGATGAAGCAGGCTGCCCGCTGCAATGCGGTCTCGATCTTCTCAGCGTCCTTGGGCATGTCCTTGTAGTTGAGGTCGAAGATACCGACATCTGCGTTCATGCCGGATGCTAGACCGCCATAGACGCTGGAAAGGCCAAGGCACTTTGCCGGGCCGGACCGGGTCATCTGGGCAATCTCGAAGAGCGTGAGTTCGCGGTCGATACCATTGATATAGGTTGCATTGATTACCTTGTCGGGGTTCTTCATGGTTGCAAGGGTTGCCTCGCGGGCCTTCCTGCTCATGAGCCACTTGATAACGCGGGGATACCGGGTGAACGGCCCTGCATTCGGGTGGTCAGTGGTAATGAAGGTCCGGTCCATGTCCTTTGCAAAGAGTGCAAGTTCAAGACCGGTTGCCCACTGGATTGCATTGGGCAGGACATTCTTGTCGTAGATGTAGGGGACGACTCCTGCGGCAGTCTCCATCTCGACATCAACATTGGTCCACTTCAGGTGGTTGAGGCCGTGGAGGTGGTGCTCGAACGGGCCGTCAGCGGTCATCGTGGTGGTCTCGTCCAGCGTTACGCAGCCGAGATCGATGGTGATATTCTTCTGCTTGTTGACATAGTCCATGACCTCTTTCGCCTTGGAGCAGAAGTCCTTCCATCCATCTCCGCCATACGAGTGGAACTGGAGATGGGTGGAGTGCATGACCGATTCACGACCGAACTTGTTCTTGGCCTTGAATCCCTCGGCAATTTTGAGGGCTGCAATGGTGTCCGGGTAGTTACCGGGGTTACCGAGATTGTTCTGGTGGAGGTGAATCGAGTGCGGGAGGCCGAGATACTCGTTTGCCTCGATCAGACCCTTGATGATCTCAGCGGGGGTGATCTCGAAGAACGGGACCGGGTCGTTGAGGCTCAGACAGTTAAGACCCCATGCCCATGCAGCAGTGCCACCGGGGTTGACAAGCTTGACACCATAGCCTTTCGTGGCCTTTAGGAGCCATGCGATGTAGGATGCGGTGTTCTCGACTTCACCCTTCTTGAGGTAGTCCATGACGAACCAGTTGTTGGCGAAGACAGGCAGTGCAGCCTCATCGATGATGGGGGTGTCGTGAATCTCCTCGTGCGTGTGGGGGGCGAGGAGTGGGGGCATTGCTGCTTCCATGACGAATGTGTATCCCATCCGGGCGTAATCATACCCGGTTTTGAATACCGAGGGGATCGAGAAGCCGGACTCCATGCGGTAGCCGTTCTTCTGTGCCATCCCGCTCCTACAGAACCCTGAAATGAATTTGTCTTCGGGGCGCATCAGGCGGCCAGCATTGACCTTGGGACCTGCAACGTGGGAGTGGACATCCACCGCGCCGGCCATTACGATCTTGCCCTTTGCATCGATGACCTTTGCAGAGGAGCTGACCTTATCGACAATCTTGCCATCCTTGATGGCAACATCGCCTACGTCACCGTCAATCTTCCGGGTCGGGTCGATGATAAACCCGCCCTTTACAATCATTTCTCCTGATGCCATCTTAGATCACCGCCTCTGATTCGGGGTATCTCCGGTCTTCCTTTGCTGCAAGCCAGATGGGCTCGGTCTTGGTCAGCTCGCACATGCGCTCGTAGACCATGTTGAAGAGTTCCTCATCGCTCGGGACGCCGGGGAGGCCCTTGATGACTGACCGGAACTGGATTGGGACGTTGTCCATACGATACACAACGCCCGGCTCGTCAACACCGGCAATCCTGACCGGGATGTGGAGATCTGAAATCTCGCTTGCCATGTTGAAGTTCGGGTCAATAGTGATGAACGGGTGCTTCTTTAAGTGCTGGACTGCCTGGATCGGGAAGTGGGCACCGGCATCGGCACCAACATTGACAAAGCAGTCAACTTCGTCTCTCATTGCGAGGTCGACGGAGCTGGTCTCGCCCGGGTTCATGTGGGCGTGGGTTCCCTTCGAGAGGTCAATACAGTACGGGAATCCGAACTGCCAGGCCCAGACCTGGCCGGGACCGGCGATATTGTAGTGGCCCCGCATTGCCATGATCGAGCACTTGGTGTGATCGTTGAGATCCCGGGTCAGGCTGATGGCAGCGTCGATGTTGTGGTTGCGGCCGTCAGTGTGGGTGCAACCCATGCCGAAGAAGATCATACAGAACTTTGCGTTCTTCATGATCTCGACTGACTTCTTGATCGTTTCCTTGGGGATTCCCGCTACGAAATCGGGAATGTCGAAGCCCTTGAGGACCGTCCGGAATGCATCGAAGAGCTCGTAATCGTGCCCCTGGTCAAGCATAAGGTGGACATCGGCGAGTTTTGCAGTGTCGGTCTCTCGCGGGTCGATGGAGAGTACCGTCCTCTGCATCTGGCCCTTTGGCGTGAAGTAACCGCGGGGGAAGATCGAGTACCGGGAGGTGTGGCGGGGGTGGGCGTGCATCGGGTTGCATCCCCAGAAAACCACGACATCGGCACGGTTCTTTGCCTCACCAAGCGTACAGCTCGGGTAACCATTATCGAAGATTGCAAGGAACGAGGGTCCGTGGCAGATGGTTGCGCAGTTGTCAAGCACTGCACCGGACTTCTCTGCAATACGTGCGACTGCACTCATACCTTCGCAGTTCGTTGAGCCGAAGCCGTAGATGAGGGGCTTCTTGGCCGCGAGCATGGTCTTTGCCATGAAGTCGATTGCCTCATTATAGGGGATCTCCTTCATGGAACCGTCGGGCTGGCGCTTGCGCGGGAGCCGCGGGCGGGTCGGGTCGTTTGCATGGTGGAACAGGTTTGTCCCGATGATGCATGCATTGTGCACTTCAAGGATCTTGGTCTCATCGTCAGAGACAAGGACTTCGATATCATCGCAGGATGAGCCGCAGTACGGGCATCCGACGCCTTTGATAAGCTTAGGCATAATTATTGACCTCCATTCCAGAGCCCTACAGCGCCCTGCACGAGCTCAAGGGCAGTTTTCAGTCGCTCGGAGGGAGCGGGTTCGATGGTAACCGGGAACCCGCTGTACTGCGGGGTGCCGGTGGACTGGGTCCGCGGCGGGACTACCTGGTTTGCCCAGACACCCTGGCGGATGTGGGCAAGGCCCGGGGGACAGTACTGGGTCGGCTCAATGGCCTTGACAATAACAGAGCCGCACTCGCTTGTGACCTTGACATTGGTATTCTTCCAGATGCCAGCTTTCTTCATGTCTTCAGGGTTCATCTCACAGACGGTACAGGCAATGAAGTAGTTTGGGTTGGTCTTTCCCTGCTCCATTGCAGCGCCTTCTTCGATCGAACGCTGGGTAATCATATTCAGATTGATTTTTGCCATAATTCTTCCCCTTGTTCAGATCGATCCGAGAATCCCGGTCTCTCCCCTTCCAGAAAGGGTGATCACTTTGTACGGGCATGCTGCTACACAAACGCCACAGCCGGCACAAAGTTCATGCTTAAAGTCTACATCAACGGATCTCCCGTCCTTGACCTGGTAGATCTTGTCTTTCGATACCGGATCGAGCGTATGGAGCTCGAGAGCGTTGACCGGGCAGGCAACCACACAGATGCCACAACCGGTACAGCGGTTCATGTTTACATGTACTGAAAACGCCATGCACATCACACAGATTATCTGTTAACTTTGATCTTTTGATGAGGTTATTAATTAAACATTTCTAATTACACCTAGTGTTAATCTTTTTAAGTTAATACTCTAAAAATTTGTTTTGCGCATATTTTACCTGCGACGACAATATATGGATGAGAAAAACTGATCTTTTCGTGTGTACCGCGAGAGTGAACAATAATAATGCACACAAAAACCGGGACCGGAATCCTATTGGATTATTACTCAGGCCGGTACCAATTATCCTGACAATAATTTCCGGAAATATCCATGATTAGGTTCCAGGGTGCCGCGGTCGGAAACGCGGGAGCAGCTCAAAAAAAACCGGGCATAATTACGACCCGCAGGAGATCATACGATTATTCCGGACGGACGTGCTCCAACTCCATATACTGCCAAAAATACCGGCAGGTTCCACGGGATCCGGACCATCTCATCATAGGGGTGGCATGGCAGTTCATTGTAGTGGATGATGACCGGTTCACTAAGATCCGGAACGATGTTCCACGGTAATTCCTGCACAGAAAAAATTTTCCGGCACGGACACCGTTATAACCGGGCCGGCTTGGGAAATTTCTGCGATATCGGAGCGTGGAGGGCCAGGGCCAGTAGATGTCGATCAGGTACCTGCAGGAAACAGACCCATCCCTGTGCCTGCTATCCCGGGGAGGCTTCCTGTTGGGGTTTCCGAAGGGGATGGTTACCGGGACGAGGCAGGGGGAGTCATGATTCACGGCCCCTCGGTTTTGGCAATCCGGGTTCAATTTGGCCCCCGTTCCCATCTTCCGGCGATCGGTCGACTGACCTGAATAGAGGGGTTTTCAGGGTATTTTTCTGGAAGATTACATTTTCGACCTTAAAACCTGAACCGGTGAGATTTTGGGTGATTTGACCAGCCAGTTTAGAGCAGTTAGGAGGGCAAAACCAGTGAAGGGGCGTATTTCCGTATGTGGGGGAAGGGTGAAAAAACCGATCTCTTTCCGGAACAATAGATAAAAAAAGGAAGATTGTTCAAGCCGCCGCTTTCTGCGCTTCTTCTTTCCGGACCGGCTTTTTCACCCATGCAAGTTCCCTGCCGTCAAAAGCAAACGATCGCATGGTGTGAACCAGAAGCCCGGCCGGGATGGAGGACATGTTGGCATTTGCCGGTATCATCACAGCAAAGCTGTTCCGGGCAACGGTGCCATCGTAAACAGGTTCCGGCTTTTTCAGCTCGTCCAGAAGGTCGGATGAAAAATCACGTGCAAAGGTTACCAGTATTTTTACGCATTCACGGTGCCCGTTGCTGCAGCGTTCGATGACTGCGATTCGGTCATAATTGTTGCCAACCGGGCGCTCTGTTATCTTCCAGCCATCACAGCTGGAGTAGATTGCCCTGATCTCTTTTGCCACGAAATCATGCATGATGTCTGAACTGATTCCCATAATAACAGGATATTGTACTACATCAGGTAATTAAATCAGGCTGGTTAATTATCCGTGATTTACCTCAATAAGCCGAAGAGAGGAGAAACAAAACCTGGCGAATTGTACTGGGGCCGGTGGACAGGGATAGGAAAATTTCCACGGGCAGATGAGACAGAGGTTAATTAAAAGATTTAAACCTAATCGTTTTTTTAACATGAATACAATATTCATATGCCCCATTTGAACGGGCAGGTCAGGATTTACAGTACCTACTCAAGGGTATCCGGCATCATGCCACGATGCCTGAATGTCTGACTGATTCCTCATTTCCTGAAGGCGGCCGCCAGTCGTCGTATCACACCTTATGCGGCCGCACCGGTTAAAAAAAGATTTGTTATTCTGCCCGGATGATCGTTCCGGTATTTTTCCCGTTGATCGCTTTCTCGATATTGCCACGCTTGTGGCAGTTGATGATCCGCACTTCGCGGATATTCACGGCATCATTGAGGAGTTCAGCCACCATGGGTTCGATGACCATATCTTCAAGATTCATCCGGATCAGTTCCTTTGCCGTGATGTCCCGGATCAGTTCGGCATCGGGATTCTTCCTGGGGTCCTCGGCATACAAACCGTCCACGTTCTTGCCAATAATGCAGCTCTTTGCCCCGAGCACTTCAGCAATCAGGAATGCACCGGTATCGGTGCGGTGCGGGGGGATCATCTCGTTCCGGGCCGGGTGCTCGTAGAGCCCGTACGGGGGCGTCCCGTGAATAACCGGCAGGATGCCGAGCTTCAGGAGCATCGGAAGTTCAAGAAGATCCCCGGTATGAATGCGGCTGCCATTGTACTTTGAGAGCAGGATGGAGACCATGATCGCGTTCTGCTCGGAGATCTTTGCCGAGAGTTCCGCGAGTACTCCGGTCGGCATCCCGAGATCCATCCCGATATCCATGATGTGCCGGACCCTCCCCCCGCCACCGGTAACGACAAGCAGTTTATGCGTCTTTGAGAGTTCTCCGATCTCCTCGCAGAGCGGGTGCATTACCTCACGCCCGTAGTCTATCGCACCATGACCGCCGATCTTCACGACATTAATATCCGGGGCGATCCGTATCTGTTCCGAGGCTTTATTCTTCTGCTTCATCATCCCTTTGCGGACAAGAGTCTCCCCTTGAAGCCCGCTGTTGAGCTCAAACCGTTTTTTCATATCGTATCAACCAGTTAGCCTATCATTACAGATAGTATTAATAGATTGTAAACCAGTTGGTATATCAGAGCGAGTGCAATCCTGGCGCACAGGATCCCTGTGCTGCGGGAATGTTACTGGCAGGAGGAAAAAACCATGAAGATCTATGTGCGTGAGCGCCAGAAAGTTGGAGAGGGCGTTGAGTCGCCCAAGTACCGTATTGTTGCCGTTACCGGGGGAGAAATCCAGATCCTGGCCACCCATTTCCGGAAGTTCGAGATCGAGCAGATCGCAAAGGATGTCGGCGCAGAAATTGTGTTCATGAAACCGGTTGCTGACGACCACAAGAAGAAACAACACTAATTTTTTTACTAGCAAAGGATCGTTCGCATCATTTCCCATGTTTCTATAAGGGAGTGAGCGCAACTATTCCGGGAAGACCTGCCATGGCTGCCCTTTCTATTGATGTCCTGTTCGATTCTGCTATCCGCATCCAGTTGCTGGAGCGTTCGATCACGATCACGTTTGCCGATAATACCCTCCGAATGAAATTCCCGACAACGCGGCGGCTTGCGGAGTTCCTGGATGTCCCGCACTATTATGTGCTCCCATATTTTGCCATGATGGAACAGGAAGAGCTGGTCACCCGGGCAGAAAGGGTTGGGATCCTTACAACGGCGAAGGGCAGCCGGAAAATGATCGGCCTTATGCAGGAAAAATACCCGGCGGAATGCACAGAAATTCTCGGCGCAGTATTTTTCAAAGAATTACTTAAAAAATGCTGATACCGTAACCGTTTTTAATTTTATTTTTTATTAACATGAACAAAAGTCAATTGATTTTGATGTGAACCATCTGATAACCAGCTGATAACCAGATTGTCTTAGCCCGGAAGGAAAAGAAACATTCAAGAGTATTCCTTCCCACCAGTTTACCCGGTATATTATGACAAAAGGTGTGCATTTCGGATTTATTTCCATGGCATTTGTACTGGTGCTCATTGCAGCCTGCTTTGCAGGATGCACGAGCCAGACACCGGCCGCAACGGTTACCGCGGCACCAACCGCTGCTGCCACACAGGCCGCAGAACAACAGGAGCTCCTTATCGCAACAACAACAAGCCTCTACGACACCGGACTTCTTGACTACATCCAGCCAAAGTTTGAGGAAAAGTATAATGTCAAGCTCAAAATCACCTCCCAGGGAACAGGTAAGGCAATTGAGCTTGCCAAAAAGGGCGATGCTGATATCCTGCTCGTCCACTCGCCAAGCCAGGAGCTTGCATTCATGAAGGGCGGGTATGGCCTGAACCGCCGCTCGTTCGCCTCCAACTCATTCCTGATCATTGGCCCTGAAGCGGATCCGGCAGGCATCAAGGATATGACACCTGAAGCAGCCATGACAACGCTTATCGTGAAAGGCACCAACAAGACGGCAGACATTTACTTCGTTTCCCGTGGCGACAACTCCGGAACCCACTCAGCCGAGAAGACCGTCTGGTCGAAGGCAGGTTACAATTACTCAACCCAGATCCAGAAGTCCGGCGACTGGTACATCGAAGCCGGTAAGGGCATGGGAGAGACACTCCAGATGGCAAATGAGAAGGGCGCATATGTCCTGACTGATGAAGGGACCTACCTTGCTTACAAGAAAGATCTTACCATGGTACCGCTGGTCAGTAAAGGCACGAGCCTCCTGAACATCTACAGCGTGATGACTGTCTACAATGACAAGCAGTCAGCTGAAAAGATCCAGATGGCAAACAACTTCATCAACTTCCTCATTGACCCGACAACACAGGCGGATATCGGCACCTTTGGTGTTGACAAGTACGGCAAGGCCCTCTTCACCCCTATGAGTGTTGAGGTCCCGACTGCAACCGCAGGCTGGGTAGCCGACTACACAATATCGGCAACCGCAATTACACCGGAAGCAACTGCTGCACCCGTAGCAACAGCAACAACCTAACCTTTTTTTACTGATTCATCAGGATCTGGAACTGATGAAGGATTCCTGAAAAATATCTGAAAGGATACCGGCATTAACCGGTTATGTTATTATTGAAACATCAGGCCAACAAGATACCGGTTTATTCTTGCTTCAGGAAGTTTCCACAGTCCGCCACGTCCTCACCCGCATTTCCAGGTAAGCAATGACCATCCCGATGATAAAGGCAACCGTCATCGAACTCACCAGTGCGAGGACTGCAATGATCCCGGTAACAATGAACGAATCCGTCTTGAGGCTGTGGCGGCTCATCTCAATCCCAACAAACACAAGGAGGGCCCCAAGCACCCCTACCGCGATGATGGAGAGGACCTGCGGTGACGTGAAAAAGAGGGCGAGTATGATGAAGATGATGCCGGCATAGATATTCGCCCCGCCGGTCCGTGCCCCGTAACGGTACTGCCCGGCCAGCCCGCCGGCACCATGGCACATCGGGAACCCCCCGAACGGGACTGACGTGAGATTCATAAGCCCGATGGTGGTCGAGAACCGTTTGGGCGGCACGTCCTGCGCGAAGAGGTCCTTTGTCAGGAGGGCAGTGGCAAGAACGGCATTGGTTATCGTCAGTACAACCTGCGGGAGAACGAGGGTCGCAAACGCTGATGAGAAGTCCGTGGGAAGAGGAATGACCAGTTGCGGTGCCGGGATCAGGCTCATTGGGGGGATCCCGTAAAGTGCGATCCCGGCAACAAGTCCAACCCCGATTACTACAATGGCGGACAGGTCGGGGATAGAGCGGAACTTCGCAAGAAGGTAAAAGCAGGCAATGATTGCAATGCCCAGAATGAAGAAAGCAGGATCCTGAACAACGAATCCAAGAGATGCCCTGAACAGCAGCAGGGCAAGCCCCAGCTGGATCCCCCGCACAACACTCTGCGGCACCCATTTCTCAATAATCCCGAAGAACCGTCCGTAGCCGAGTACAAGGAAGATAACCCCCAGGATAAGTCCGGCAGCTGCGATCTCGCTGCTCCCGATCGACCCTGCAATGACAATTACGGCAACTGCCTTCATGGGTTCAAGCGGGATCGGGAGCCGGTAATACAGGCCGGTGATGATGAACCAGATCCCAAAGAAGAGGAGGACGTACCGTGCGTTCACATCGGATACGAGGGCAACGGCAAGGACCAGCGGTATGATCGTCCCGAAATCCCCAAGCGATCCGGAGAGTTCGGAGAGATTGAAACGCAAAGGGGGCAGGGTAGTCCGGGACACAGGTATCAGCAGCGTTTTTTTATTATGGGGAGAAATTTTTCCGGTTACAGGAAGAAACCGGATCATTTCATTACTAATAATAATAAGAGTGTAAAGGTAATCAAAGGAAATAACCTTTTCAGCAGGTTTTCCGTTATAAGACGCGGAAACAGGATTGCGCAGGAGTGAACAGGATTGAGTGAGATCACGGATGGGATACTGCAGGCAGTCCACCTTATCGTGACCCTCGATCCGGAGGTTATGCAGATTGCTGCCCTGTCCCTGTTCATATCCCTTATGGCAACCATCATCGCTGCATTGATCTCGATCCCTCTCGCATCGCTCATCCACTTCTCCGATTTTTACGGCAAACGTGCCGTCATCATCATCATCCAGACCCTCTACTCGGTACCAACCGTGGTTGTCGGCCTCGTAATCTATCTCTTAATCTCAAGGAGCGGCCCGTTCGGGTTCCTTGGCCTCCTTTTTACCCCGGAAGGCATGATCCTCGGGCAGACGGTCCTCATCATCCCCATCATGACCGGCCTTATCATATCTGCGCTCAACGGGGTAGATCGGGGGATCAGCGATACGCTGATTGCTCTCGGTGCCACCGGTCCGCAGAAGATCCTTGAGATTTTAAAGGAGGCTCGGTATGCTATCCTCAGTGCAGTAGTCCTCGGGTTCGGCCGGGCGATCGCCGAAGTCGGCGTTGCCATGATAATCGGGGGGAATATCCGTGGGGATACCCGGGTCCTCACCACAGCAATCACACTTCAAACGGGGATGGGAGGCTTTGGGCTTTCCATCGCGCTCGGGATCATCCTCCTCAGCGTAGCCCTCATTGTCGTAGTGGCCCTGAACCTCATCACGTACAGCCTTTCCCGCGATGCGCAGTGGATTATGGGGGGGACCCGCGGATGATCCGGATCGAGCGACTCACGAGAAAAATCGGGACGATTGAGACCCTCCACGAGATCAGCCTTGATATTCGGAAAGGGGAGGTCTTCACGTTCATAGGCCCGAGCGGCAGCGGCAAGACCACCCTCATCCGGCTCATCGATCTCCTTGATTCCCCCACATCAGGTTCAATATTCTTTGACGGGCAGGATACCTCCACATCGGAATCTGGCAGACTTGTGATCCGGAGGCGGATGGGTATGGTATTCCAGAAGCCGTCCGTTCTGAGTACGACCGTTGCCAATAACGTGGCATTCGGCCTGAAGTTCCGCGGAGTGGACAGAACCCAGATCCGGGAAAAAGTCCGGTCTGCCCTGGATCTTGTCGGGCTTGCCGGGTTTGAGGATCGCAGGGCTTCCACGCTCTCCGGGGGAGAGATGCAGCGGGTCGCCCTTGCCCGTGCTATGGTAACCGAGCCGGAAGTGCTCCTGCTGGACGAGCCGACTGCCAACCTCGATCCGGTCTCCGCGGAACTGATCGAGGATCTGATCCTACGGATCAACAAAAAATTCAGAACAACAATCGTCATGTCCACCCACGACATGATCCAGGGCCAGCGCCTCGCGGACCGGATCGGGGTGATTATGGACGGGAGCCTTGTCCAGACCGGGACGGCGAGCGAGATCTTCTACCAGCCACGAGGAAGGGATATCGCACGGTTTGTCGGGATCGATGCAATAACCGGCGGCGTGGTAACAGAGAATGCAGGCGGCCATGTTTCTATCCGGGTCGAAGAGGTTTACTTCGAGGCAATGACCGATCTCGGAAAAGGAAGGAAGGTTACCCTCTATATCCGGCCGGAGGAAATTTCCCTGACACCCGCTGCCGCGGTACCGATAAAATCCAGCGTCCGCAACCAGATCCATGGACGGATCAGGAAGATGGTGCCCTTCGGGCCGTTTGTCCGGGTCAGCGTTGACTGCGGGTTTCTGCTGACTACCCTCATCACCCGCAGGTCATGCACCGAGCTGGGCCTTGATGTCGGGACAGAGGTGGTCGCCGGGATAAAGGCTACCGCGATCCACGTGCTCCCGGACGAAGGTATGAAAACACTATCCT
This sequence comes from Methanoregula sp., assembly GCA_023228295.1. GTDB lineage: Archaea > Halobacteriota > Methanomicrobia > Methanomicrobiales > Methanospirillaceae > Methanoregula. The sequence goes on along the minus strand of JALOBP010000005.1, from coordinate 27,130 downwards.
GAAAAACGATCGGCGTATCCAACCGCCGCCATGAACACAATCCCCAGGGATTCGGGGCGGGATGTGGCAGAATTGAGTACCGGGGAAAAACTGCCAATGCCCATTCTGGAGTCCCGGTTTAATATCCCGGGTCATACCGTCGTTTCAATTGTTTCAGCTGAAACAGACGGTTCACCGGGGTCTGTTGTGAAGAGGGGAAACCACAAGCCGCAAGAAAGTCTGATGCTTTGATCTGGCTCCCCTCACCGGAATCGGTAACGAGCGTGGAGAGTGAGAGCACAGAGAGTGGCAGGTGAATACCGAATATATCGTTTGTTTCAATATAGCGGACATTGTTCCGTACGAAATATCTGCAATTATTTTGAATATACAGACGACAACTGGTACGGTTCACGAGAATACCCATGGCAGCGAGGTACACCGGTACGCGGTTGACCGGCAGGGTCATTGACAATGCAATACAGAGATCGATGATGATGGAACCGATCCGGGTATCGGGATAGATCGGGTTATCCGCAAGACAGAACCGGTGACAGTCACGGCAATAAAACCGCCGGATGTCAATGTATACCGTTCTTGGTCCGTTTTCTGTAATGAGGTGGGCGAACTGTTTCCTTTTTGTATCATACCCGATAAGGGGACCACCGCATGCGGGGCATGATGCGTGCTCGCAAAATATGATTCCATCTACTGCGGATACAGCAGTATTTACAATATCAGCCAGAAGCGGGTGTATGCGTGGAGGTTTCATAGTGTGTGCGCGCCCCGAAATGCTGTATTTTCTGGATCAATAATGTGCAATTGATTTTTTCCAGCAGTTAAAGGATCCATGTAACAATAATCCAGCTGGAGAATCACTTGAACCCCCTACTATTAATCACTTTTTCAGATTTTTTCATTGGGTTTAAATAGACATGAACACGACTTTCCATTGTCACGAGGTGTGATAGATACATGGAATTTAAATATGTACCAACAACGTGTCCGTATTGCGGGACCGGGTGCGGCTTCAATCTTGTTGTTAAGGACAAGAAGGTTGTCGGTGTCCAGCCGTGGCAGCGCAATCCGGTCAATGAAGGCAAGCTCTGCCCCAAGGGCAACTATGCCTGGGAGTTTGTTAACAGCCCCGACCGGTTGACCAAACCGCTCATCAAGAAAGATGGCAAATTTGTAGAAGCCAGCTGGGATGAGGCACTCAAACTGATCGCACAGAAATTCAAATCGTACAAGGGCGAAGAGATGGCATGTCTTGCATCAGCCCGTGTCTCCAATGAAGAGAACTACCTGATGCAGAAGTTTGCACGTGCGGTCATGAAGACCCCCAACATCGACCACTGCGCCCGGCTCTGCCACGCTTCAACGGTCGTTGGGCTTGCCGGAGCGTTCGGTTCCGGTGCAATGACCCAGTCAATTGAGGACATTGCCCAATCAAAGTGCCTTCTTGTCATCGGCACCAACACGTTCGAGCAGCACCCGCTGATCGGGCGCCGTATTATGCAGGCACGAGCGAATGGTGCAAAGGTCATCTACGCCGACCCGCGGCTTACGCCGACAGGGAAGCAGGCCGACCTGTTCTTACAGTTCTACTCCGGTACCGATGTGGCACTCCTCAACTGTTTCATGCAGCTGATCCTCAAGAACGGCTGGGAGAACAAGGACTTCGTCAAGAACCGGACCAAGGATTTCGAGAAGGTCAAAGAAGTAGTGATGAAGGATGCCTACTCTCCTGAAAACGTCTCGAAGATCACCGGTATTCCTGCAGCTGACATCATCACTGCGGCTGAGTGGTTTGGCAAATCCGGCCAGTCCGCAATCCTCTATTCAATGGGTATCACCCAGCACACTACCGGTGTCGACAACGTCAAGTCGGTTGCAAATCTCCAGATGCTGACCGGCAATCTTGGAAGACCCGGCACAGGTATCTGCGCACTGCGTGGCCAGAACAATGTGCAGGGTGCCTGCGACATGGGAGCCCTTGCAAATGTATACTCAGGGTACCAGTCGGTGCTTGTCCCTGATATGAAGAAGAAGATGGAAGATGCCTGGGGCTGCCAGATTGCCGAGGGCAAGGTCGGCCTGACGGTTACCACGTTAATCAACACCCTCGCCGACGAGCCCGGCAAGGTCAAGGCTGTCTATATCATGGGTGAGAACCCGATGCTCTCCGACCCCGACCTCCACCACGTGGAGAAAGGCCTGAAGAATGCAGAGTTCATTGTCGTGCAGGATATCTTCCTGACCGAGACTGCACAGCTTGCAGATGTTGTCCTCCCGGCAACCTGCTATGCGGAAAAGGACGGCACCCAGACCTCGACTGAACGCCGTGTCCAGAAATGGAGAAAGGCACAGGACCCGCCCGGTGAAGCACGGGTTGACTGGCAGATCATCTGCGACATTGCAAAGGAAATGGGATACGAGAAGCAGTTCCCCTACAAGAGCGCAGAAGAGATCTTTACAGAAATCGCAAAGGTTACCCCCTCCTATGCCGGCATGGACTATGCCCGGCTCGAGAAGCCCGAAGCACTCCACTGGCCCTGCCCCACAAAGGAGCACCCGGGAACCCCGATCCTGCACAAGGAGAAGTTCTCCCACCCGGACGGTCTTGGTATCTTTACCCCGATCGAGTGGAAGCCCCCGGCAGAAGTTCCGGACGCGGAGTATCCGCTCCTCTTAACCACCGGCCGCTGTATCTGGCACTGGCACACCGGCAGCATGACCCGCCGTTCGGTTGATCTTGAGCGCGAGGAACCAACGGGCTGGGTTGAGATCCACCCCGAAGACGCAAAGGAACTGGGCATCCAGGACAAGGAAATGGTCAGGGCGGTCTCCCGCAGAGGCGAGATTACTATCGGCGCCCGCATTACGAAGACTATCAAGAAGGGTGTTGTCTTCATGCCGTTCCACTTCGTTGAGTGTGCAGCAAACATATTAACGCACAATGCACTCGACCCTGTTGCAAAGATCCCTGAGTTCAAGGCCTGTGCCTGTAAACTCGAGAAGATCACGGAGGCCTGATTCACATGGCAAAGAAAGGCGATATGCTCTACGCGTGGACCAATGACGCAGACATCAAGAAGAAGGCCGAACTCGGAGGCGCAGTAACCGCACTCTGGAAATTCGCACTCGAATCAAAAGCCGTTGACGCAGTCCTCGTCATCACCAAGGGAACGGATCTCTATGATGCCCAGCCGGTCTTAATCAAGGACCCCAAGGATCTGGCAAAGACAGCCGGCTCCCTCCACTGCGGAACGCTCCTCCTCCCAAAGCTCATCAAGAAGTACATGGACGGCGGCGCGAACATGAAGATCGGTGTCACCGTCAAGGGCTGCGACGCCATGGCATTCTATGAACTTGCCAAGCGCAAGCAGATCAACCTCGACAACATCGTTATGATCGGTGTTAACTGCGGAGGATCGGTCAGCCCCGTTCTCGCCCGCAAGATGATTGCCGAGAAGTATGGTGTCGACCCGAACATTGTCCACAAGGAAGAGATCGACAAGGGCCAGTTCATCATCGAGTACGAAGGCGGACACAAGGGGATCTCCGTTGACGAACTCGAAGAGGCAGGTTATGGACGGCGCAGCAACTGCCGCCGCTGCAAGATGAAGATCCCCCGTCAGGCTGACCTTGCCTGCGGTAACTGGGGGGTCATCGGCGAGAAGGCCGGCAAGGCCACGTTCGTTGAAGTCTGTTCCGAGAAGGGTGCAAACCTCGTCTCCGGTGCAGTCAAGAACGGCATCCTCGCAACCGAGGCAGCCAACCCCAAGGGTCTTGAGATCCGCGGAAAGGTCGAGGGTGCCATGATGAAGCTCGGCGACAAGTGGCGCAAGCACGACTTCGAGGCACTTGGCGAGGGCAAGGACCGGCTCAAGAAGATCATGAGCGAGACCGCCCGCTGTATCAAGTGTTATTCCTGTATCGAGGCCTGCCCGATCTGCTACTGTGTTGACTGCACGACCAAGAACCCGGCCTATGTCAAGCCCGGCGAACTCCCCCCGAACTTCATGTTCCACCTCATCCGGTTCGCCCACATTGCGGACTCCTGCGTGAACTGCGGCCAGTGCCAGGAACTCTGCCCGGCAGAGATCCCGAACGCGCTCTTCATGCACGCCCAGCAGCAGGAGCTCGAGAAGATGTTCGGCCACACCCCGGGTGTCGATATGGAGCTCCCGCTCATGGCATATGTCGAAGAGAAGGAAGAACGTGCTCGCCTGCACAACACCGGCAGCGACATGATCTACCTCAATGTCTTCAATCCATTCAAGAAGTAAAAATACCTCATGAAAAGGTATGTGCGGGAGCCCTAATCGCCTCTTATCCCCGCACTTTTTTTACTTTAAAAAAGAGATTTTACGGCCCTCACCCAGGACGTTGCTGGGAACAGGCACAGATTCTTTTGCATTACTGCTTGAGTGAATTCTTTTCACATAGCCTGAATACGGAGAATATTTTCTATTTCCGGGGGAATATCAGCGATCGGCAGTATCGAATCGTTCGAGGTAACAATACTCATATGCCAGCTTTTCTCCGGGTTTGAGTGCAAGAAGGGAACTGTCGGCATGGTTCTGGCAGACTAAGGAAACACAGGACCCGAGCGACTGGATCCCGATCGCATCCTGCTCACAGTATTCACACTTTTTTCTTTCAGCCATCGTTATTCTCACTCAGGTGAACCGTTCGAGAACACAAACGCCATAAACTTTTTTCTCACCGGGTTTGAGTGCAAGAAGGAGGCTGTCGGCATGGTCCTGGCAGACATATGCAAAACCGCCCTCTAAGGACTGGAACCCGATTGCATCCTTCTCACAGTATTCACACTTTTTTCTTTCATCCATGATCATGTTCTTTTAGTCTTTTCATTTATACGCCTTTTTAATTTTACAGGGTATCGCCACGTTGCACTGTAATTACCCGCAGGAATCTTTTTTTTTAAATATCACCGGGAATCCGTATCCGGTTCCTGCTATTCGTTATCAGGGTCGATAATAAGGCCCGCATTGATCCGCTCAAGTTCCTCGAGCATATTGATATTGGTGAACGTCTTCAGGGTTGGATCGATCGGCCGTAACTCTTCGGTCGATACATAGCGGGTGTTAATGCTGCGAATCATCGGGCGGAGGGAGTAGGATTCATGGTCTTCGAGATACTGGAGAAGGGAGGATCTCCGGTAAACCGCATGAAGGGGTTCGATCAGGTCATAATTCCAGCTGGGTATCGCAACATCATCGTCGCCAAGGACATCGAAAAGATAACGCACAACCTCAGGATTAATACAGGGCATATCGCAGGCGCAGACAAAGAGTGTGGCGCCATGCGCTGCGAGTGCTCCGGCATGCAGGCCACCGATCGGACCGATACCAGAGCGGATGTCGGTGATGCAGCGGACCCCGTCAAGATGGCTGAACCGTTTGCACTGTTCAGCGTCTTTTGCAACAATAATAATCTCGCCAGCAACGTGTTCCAGGGTATTGATGAGCCGTTCGATGAAGGTTTTTCCATTATACATGAAAAAATACTTCTCCTGCCCGTTGGCACGCCGGGCTTCCCCTCCTACGAGGACCACTGCTGATCGCAAAACCGTGCTCACCTGTGCTCACGTTCCATGATGTAAATTCCCGGTGGGGTTCCGGATTATTAATTAAATAATTGGAAGGCATTCCCAATTGTAGTTTTTCCCGTGCACAATCCCGGGTATCAAAAGATCGATGGCGATACAGAACTGGGAAGAACACGGTTATGATCCAAAAGCCCGGGATCTCATTTCACCTCATGAACAGAATCGTGAATCGGGTACACGATCCATAGGGGTATACCTGATGAGAAAGCAAACAGAATACGAATACCCATGTGTGACGGGAATCTTGTGCGGGCAGGTACGGTTGCAGCGTTGTTCATATTACGGGTGACTGGTTTATGATTACGAATACAACCGGAAACGAAGATCCAATCCGGATCCAATCCTGCGGCTCCCCAGTAGCCGGGGTGATCTCATGGTGACGCGTTACCTTTCGGTCATCTCTCTTGATGATACCCTTGCCCTGCTTACCCGCGAGTTCTCCTGCATGCCCGCATGTGTCGATGTCCCGCTTGAAGATGCAACGGGCAGGATCACCGCGGGCCCCGTTTTTGCCCGGTACTCGGTACCGGAAATCCATCTCTCGGCAATGGACGGTATCGCAGTAGTGAGTGCTGAGACAAAAGGGGCCTCCGAACAGCACCCGGTCACTCTTCCAAGGGCAGCCCGGGTCAACACCGGCAATGTTGTACCACCGGAATATGACGCGGTCATCATGATCGAGGATGTCTGGGAAAAAGAGGGCACGTATACGATCAGGAAGGCCGCCGCCCCATGGCAGCATGTCCGGCCTGCGGGTGAGGATCTTGCCGAGTCCGAGATGGTGATGCCATCATCCCACCGCATCCGTTCCCATGAGATCGGGGCGTTGGCTACCTACGGGATAACACACCCGAAGGTCATCGCGGTCAGGATCGGCCTCGTCCCCACGGGAAGCGAACTCGTTACTGCCGGCACCCGCCCGAAACCGGGACAGGTGGTGGAGAGCAACACCGTGATGGCAAAGGCCATGCTGGATGCTGCAGGAGCCACGTGCACCCGGTACCCGTTCGTGGAGGACCAACCTGAGAAGATCCGTGATGCCATCGCCCGGGCTGTAATGGAGAACGACATCGTGATCGTCTCCGCCGGCTCATCTGCCGGGACCAAGGATTACACTGCAGAGGTAATTGCAGGACTTGGAGAGGTGCTTATCCATGGGGTTGCAATCAAGCCGGGAAAGCCGGTCATCATCGGCCGGATCGACAGTAAGCCGGTCATCGGCCTGCCGGGATATCCCCTCTCGGCCCTGACAGTGCTCCGGGAGATCGTGCTGCCGTTCCTCCGGAACTTCGGGCTTTTTATCCCGGAACCGGAGATTATCCGGGCACAGATCACCACCGCGATCGCAAAGGAGGTCGGCTCTGACGAGTTCGTGCTCTGCACGCTCGGGAAAGTTGGCGGACGATGGGTGGTATCACCCCAGTCCAAGGGTGCCGGGGTCCAGATGGCCGGTGTCCGTGCCAATGCGTTCCTCCGCATCCCCCGGGCTTCGGAAGGTTTCGATGCCGGGAGTGTTGTTGAAGCACTGATGATGGTTCCGGAAGAAGAGGTTGAAGGGGCACTCATCATTACCGGCAGCCACGACCCGGTTATTGATTACCTCGCCAATCTCATCCAGCCAACGGGCATCACCGTCCTATCCACGCACGTAGGGAGCATGGGGGGGATCCTTGCCCTGCGAAAGGACGAGTGCCATGCAGCACCTGCCCACCTCCTTGCAGATGACGGGAGTTACAACACTACATACATTGAAAAGTACCTGCCCGGTATTGCAGTTGATCTTCTCTGTATCGCCGAACGGCAGCAGGGGATTGTTTCACGGGACCATCTGACATTCCGGGATCTGCCGGGCCGGTCGTTTATCAACCGGCAGAAAGGCTCCGGGACGCGGATGCTTCTTGACCACGAGCTGAAAAAAGCAGGCATTGACTCCTCTGCAATCCCCGGCTACGAACGGGAAGTGACCACCCACATCGCGGTTGCACTTGCGGTTAAAAGCGGGGAGGCTGATGCCGGTATGTGCGTGTACAGTGCGGCAAAGGCGCTCGGCCTTCCCTTTGTACCGGTGGCAAGCGAGCGATACGAGCTCGCGTTTCGCAGGGAGCATGCGGATGACCCGCGGCTTGTAGCACTCATTGAAGCGATCCGCTCACCCGCGTTCCGGGAGATCCTCACCCGACTCGGGGGGTACGATACAAAAGAGACCGGTCAGTTGCGGAAGGGCGCATAACATTGCCTTCAGGCTGGCAGGTAATCCCCCGCAGGATTCCGGAGGTGACAGATCCGGGTGTTTAACAGATTCGGATAACACCGGTTTTTCATTAAATGGTAAAATTCATTCAATTCTCCAGATTATCATCTCTTTTTTCGCAATCGGATGGGTCTCCATTTTTTCCTTGCCGGATCAATAAAATTACGTCATAAGTTAACTACACAGACATCAATCAAGGTTCAAGTTAAGTTAACTTGCCAAAATTAAACATTTGTACCTTCAGATACATTTAACTAACCTGTAGGGCAACCTAGAACTTACGACGACAAATGTGTGATACGCATGGCGTTTTCTGTACATATTAACATGGAGCAATGCACGGGTTGTGGCAACTGTGTCGTTGCATGTCCGGTTGATGCACTCGAACTGTATACGATCGACCCCGCAACCAAGGAGAAGATCTATGCAGTCCGTAACGGGAAGTCCATTCATCTCGATGTCAAGGCCGAGCTCTGCGCCGGCTGCGGTGTCTGCGTGAATGCCTGCCCAATGGACGTGATCCGTCTTTCCGGACGGGGAGAAATGCTCCCCACTGAGGCCTGAAGTGAGGAATACTATGGCAAAATCAATTTCTGTCAACCTGATCTCCGGCAGGACCATCCAGCAGGGTGTTGCAATCGAGAGCGGCAAAGAGAAGCCCTCATACCGCACCGCCTGTGGCATTATCGAGATGGACAACGCCGATTTAAAAGCACTCGGAGCATGGAAGAACACGAACGTCAAGGTCACCAGTGACTACGGCAGCGTCGTCGTCAAAGCTGTCGAAGCCACGCAGGGACCCCACCCGGGCGTAGCCTTCATCCCCATGGGTCCATGGGCAAACTCGATTGTCAATCCCAACACCTACTCCACCGGCATGCCGACCTTCAAGGGCACTCCGGTCAAGGTCGAAGTCGCGATGGACGAGCCGATTCTTCTCGGCATTGAACTCGTGCAGAAACAGTGCGGGGTGATTGTCGGATGACCAAGAATATTACTGATGTTATCTGCCCGTTCTGTGGGACCCTCTGTGATGATCTCGAAGTCGTTGTCTCGGACGACGGCAAGAAACTTCTCGAAGTCTACAATGCCTGTGTTATCGGGACTGAGAAGTTCCTTCACTCCCAGTCAGCGGACCGGGTCACCAGGCCCCGTCTGCGCCAGGCAGATGGCAGCTGGAAGGATGTCTCTTACGATGAGGCTGCCGAGTACACTGCCCAGATGCTCGCAAAGGCAAAGAAGCCCCTGATGTACGGCTGGTCCTCCACCAACTGCGAGGCCCAGAGCGTGGGTAACGAGATCGCCGAGATCTCCCGGGCCTGCTGCGACAACACGGCTGCAGTCTGCCACGGCACGACACTTATTGCCGTTCAGGATATCGGTCTCCCGAGCTGTACGCTCGGCGAGGTCAAGAACCGTGCCGACCGCGTCATATTCTGGGGCTGCAACCCGGCACACGCCCACCCCCGGCACATGTCCCGGTACTCCATCTTCCCCCGCGGGTTCTTCACCGGCAAGGGACAGATGAGCCGCAAACTCGTAGTCGTTGACCCCCGTGTCACTGACACCGCCAAGATGGCTGATGTCCACCTGCAAATCGAGCAGGGCAGGGACTACGAACTCCTCGATGCTCTCCGCGTTGCCCTCAAGGGCGAGTGGCTCCCGGACGTTGTCGCTGGTATCCCGGCAGAGAAGATCCGCGAAGTCGCAGATATCTTAAAGAGCGGCCGGTTCGGTATCATCTTCTTCGGCATGGGTGTCACCCAGTCACTCTCCAAGAACCACAACATTGATGGGGCCATTGCCCTCACAAAAGACCTCAACGAGTACACGAAATATTCGATCATGCCGATGCGGGGCCACTACAACGTGACCGGCTCCGGAGAAGTCTTCGCATGGCAGTTCGGGTTCCCGTACGCGGTTGACCTCTCCCGCGGTTTTGCCCGCTACAACCCGGGCGACACAAGCTCGATCGATCTCCTCAACCGCGGTGAAGTGGATGCCATGTTCACCATCGGCAGTGACCCGGGAGCACACTTCCCGATCAGCGCCGTCAAGCACATCGCTGAGGTTCCCTCGGTCTGTATTGACCCGCATCTGACCCCAACGTCCGGTGTCTCGAAACTCCACGTCCCCGTTGCGTTCAACGGTGTCGAATGTGGCGGCAACTGCTATCGTATGGACAACGTACCAATCGACTGCCGTAAGGTTGTCGAACCGCCGGAGGGCATGCTCACCGACGAGCAGTTCCTCATCAAGGTCCGTGACCGCTTAAAACATCTCAAGGGGGCAGCATAATGTCAGAATATATCATCAGGAACGGCCACGTCTTTGACCCGGTACAGGGTATCAGGGGCGACAAGAAAGATATCGCAATAAAAGACGGGAAGATCGTTGACAAGGTCGGTTCCGGTGCAAGGGTCATCGATGCATCCGGCAAGACCGTCATGGCAGGTGCCGTGGAAATCCACGCTCACATCGCAGGCCCGAAGGTGAACCTCGGCCGCATCTACCGGCCCGAGGACAAGCTCTTCAGCTGCACACCCACCAAGGGTTTGGAGCGGATGGGCAGCGGGGCATCAATCCCGACTACGTTCAAGACCGGCTACGAATACGCAAAGATGGGCTACACCACTGCTATGGAGGCCGCAATGCCCCCGCTCTTCTCCCGCCACGTACACGAAGAGATCCGCGACACCCCCATCATCGATGAGGGCGCATTCCCGGTCTTCGGCAACAACTGGTTCGTTCTTGAGTACCTCAAGAACCAGGAAGTCGAGAACACCGCGGCCTATATCGCCTGGCTCCTCCGTGTCACGAAGGGTTACGCGGTCAAGGTCGTCAACCCCGGCGGCACGGAAGCCTGGGCATGGGGACTGAACTGTCTCTCGGTCAACGACCCGGTCCCGTACTTCGACATCACCCGGCTGAAATTGTCAGCGGACTCATCGACGCGAACGAGTACTTAGGCCTCCCGCACTCGATGCACATCCACCCGAACAATCTCGGGAACCCCGGGTGCTACGAGACCACGCTCGACACCCTGAAACTTGCAGAAGGCAAGCAGGCGAAGAACAAGTTCGGCCGCGAATCCGTCATGCACCTCACCCACTCCCAGTTCCACTCCTACAAGGGAACCAACTGGGGCGACTTCGAATCCGGTGCCAAGGAGATCACGGACTACGTCAACAAGAACAAGAACATCACCATCGATACCGGTAACGTCACCCTTGACGAGACCACCACGATGACTGCTGACGGTCCCTTCGAGCACCACCTCACCGGTCTCAACCACCTCAAGTGGGCAAACTGTGATGTCGAGCTCGAGACCGCAGCCGGTGTCGTGCCCTACATCTACAGCCCGAACATCTCGGTCTGTGCCATCCAGTGGGCAATCGGCCTCGAGATCCCCCTCATGATGAAGGACCCGATGCGCTGTTACATCACCACCGACCACCCGAATGCAGGACCGTTCACCCGGTACCCCCGCGTCATCAAGTGGCTCATGAGCAAGAAGGCCCGGGACACCCAGATCAACGCATTCAAGCACAAGGACAAGGTCCTCTCCCAGACCAGCATCGGCAGCCTCGACAAGGAGCTCTCGCTCTACGAGCTTGCCCAGATGACCCGTGCCGGCCCGGCCAAGACCCTCGGTCTTGGTGCCATGTGCGGGGGCTTAAAACCCGGCATGGATGCGGATGTTGCAGTGTACAACTTCAACCCCGACAAGCCGGTTACAGACCCCGAAGACATCGAGAAGGCATTCAGCCGCTGTGCAGCCGTCTTCAAGAGCGGTGTGCAGGTTGTCAGCAACGGCGAGATCGTAGCAACCGGCAACAAACGCACACTCTGGGTCAATGTCAAGACCAACGACAACCCGCAGGTAATGCGCGACATCAGCGAGAAGTTCGTCAAGTATTACAGCATGACGCAGAACAACTACGAAGCGCTCGGCCACCACTTTGTGCCAAACCCGTACGCGCTTGAGGTCGATGCAACATAAGTGAGGTGGAGAAGATGGAAACTGTAACCATTACCATGAAAAACGCCCCCACACTGTATCTCGAGGCGGATAATATCTCCCCCGATGCATTTGCAGGAAAAACTGCAGCACAGATCGCCGAACTCAGCGTTCACGAGGGAAACACCACCTCGGCGCTTGGCAAGTACTTTGACGTGAGCGGCGGGGCCGGTGCAACCGCAGCCGAAACGAAGATCATTGTCAAGGGCGATGTGAAGAAAGTCAAGTACCTCGGCTTCAAGATGAGCGCCGGGGAACTTGTCATCGAAGGCACCACCGACCTCTATGTCGGGGCCTGGATGACCGGCGGCAAGATCCTTGCCAGGGGCGATGTTGCAGCATTCGCTGCAACCGCCCTGAAAGGCGGGGAAATTACCATTGAGGGGAATGCAGGCAACTACCTTGGGGCTGCATACCGCGGTGACTGGAGAGGCATGTCCGGGGGCAAGATCCTTGTCAAGGGTAATGCCGGATCAGATATCGGCATGTATATGACCGGTGGCGAGATCATCGTCAACGGCAACGTCGATGTCCACGCGTTAACCCATGCAGAGGGCGGGACCCTCATCATCAAGGGCAATGCAAAGAGCAAACTCGGCGGCCAGATGGTTGACGGGACGATCTATGTTTTTGGCTCTATCGAAGTCATGATGCCCGGCTTCAAACCAAACGGCGAAGTCGAACTCGAAGTTGCCGGCACCAAGGCAAAGTTCGCCCATTTCATCGGCGACCTGGGCGAGCGCCACAAGAAGAAGAAAGGCGTAGTAGTGTACGGCAACCTGTACAAGAAGATCTAAAACATTTCATTCATTTTTTAATTGAATACACGTATCATGTCCCCGACCGGCTTTTCCTGATTAGGAAAGAACCGGGGGGATTTTTTCACGGGAACAGTTGCTCTTGAGTGGGAACCCAATCCCCGCAGACCCCGCACTGGACGCATTTGTCCTCGACAAGAACGGGCATGCCGTTTTTAATCCGGATCGTGTTCTCCTTACAGTAGTATAAACAGTTCCCGCAGCCGGTACAGAGCCGTTCTATAATCCGGAACGGTCTCACTCTGCGATGATCCCGATCTCGTTGAGCCTCGGGCTTGTACAGGCATTCGGGCACACGGAAATCGCGATCCGCATCCTGACCGGCATGACCTTGCCAAAGAGTTTTGTGTCGATCTTCTTTGCAAGGCCCGGGGAATCGATAGTGGCGAACTTGCACCGTGTTGTTCCCGGGCAGACGATGATGTTGACGATCTCATCCTTCTCGGAGCCCACCAGAGTCCCGTTCTTCTCAAGTCATTTTGCGATCATTTTCAGGTCGGAACCTTTGACATACGGGATCTCGAACGTCTGGCGGGTAGTGCCATGGACATCCCCATTCCCGTACTTCTTTACAAGAGTGGCGATCCAGCGGAGCGGTCTACGGTGAAGATTCCGAACGGTGCCCGGAGACGGACGGTACAGAAATCAGGGTCACGTTCGGTGATGACCCCACCATTCATATGGATGCCAATATCGCGCTGCATTGATCAGGAGGGAACTGGACCGGGTAATCAATGTGGGGATCCTACCAGAAAACAGCAGGGCTGAACCAGGAGAGAGACAGAACGTGCACGAGTTTTTTGTGCAGCCCCCTCCTGTATTCATGCTGTGGGGGAACTGATTCTCAAGGACACGATGGTCTTATTGCCATTCGTACACTTTCATTCAGATAATGAAAACGTATTCAATAAATTTATCTGTTAGTCCTCGTAATTGACAATGAGATGCGCTATGGCTGATATGCTCACAGATCTGTTGATCTATATTGGTATCGGTGTTATCACTTTTACCATCGGGTTAATCCTTGGATACCAGCTGCTGATTATGTATTACACGAATCGGTTTGTAACCCTGGCAAAGGAATGTTCGGATGCTGACTCGGTAATCCCACTCATCGACGAGTTGGAAAAAGAAACATAACGGAGGAGAGAACATGGTCGACATTGTCAGTTACACCCTCATAAGCATCACCTGCTTCTGCTTCGGGCTCATTGTCAGCTTCCAGATGGCGCATATCCACTATTGCCGCAAGCTCACCAAGCTCGTGAGGCGGAGCATATCAACAAAAACCATCGCGCCGGTGCTTGCTGAATACGAGATGTTGAAGCCCGGGGAATAATTTTTCCGTCAGGACAAACTTTTTACATTCTTTTTCGTCACGGATTCATTACAGTTTAGCCCGGATTTTTCCCTGCCGACAGGCACTATGATCCCCAAGTCAAACACTCTAATACGAGGACGGCAAATAATGAGACAATGCGCTGTATCATGCTTGCCAGCGGGAGCAAGGGGAATTGTGCTGTCATCGAAGGCGAATCCGGCACGATCCTGATCGATGCAGGCCTGAGTGCAAAGGAGTGTCTCCTGCGCATGGAACGGGCAGGGATCGAGGCTGGAACGATCGAGGCCTTGCTTGTCACGCACGAACACGGGGATCACACCCGGGGGATCGATGTGCTGGCCCGGAAACTCGATATTCCGGTACATGCCACTGAAGGGACGCTTGCAGATTTCCTGCACCACCGCCGTACCTCAACAAAACCCCTGGTCCACTATACCTGTCGGGATGGCGATCCGTTCCGGATCGGCGACCTCGAAATTGAACCCTTCACGATATCCCACGATGCTGCCGAGCCCTGTGGATTTGTAATCCGCGAGGGGGATCTCCGGTTCGGCTACTGCACGGATACGGGGATTATCACGCCCCATATGCACGATCTCCTCCGCAACTGTGACGGGATAGTACTCGAAAGCAACCACTGCCCGGAGATGCTCCAGAACGGCCCGTACCCCGAATCGCTCAAACGAAGGATCCGCTCAAAAAAGGGGCACCTCTCGAACCTGGCAGCTGCCGAATGCCTGCAGGACTTCGGCAGGGATGTCCCGCAGGTGATCCTCGCCCACTTAAGCGAGATGAACAATACTCCCGAGAAGGCGATGGGGAGCGCTCGTGAGGGACTCGGGCTCTTCTTCGAGATGGAACGGGTGACCGTCGCATCCCAGTGCGGATCGCTGGCGGGCTGCCCGCATATCATGCGGCTCTGATCCCATTCCCGATTCCAGTGCCTGCCCCAAAGGAAAACAAAATGTTAATCCACCCCCGGAGTGAAATCTCAAGCGAGAACCGCCATGCTCTTTATTGATTTTTCCCGTGTCTGCGAGAAACTGGAGGGCACCTCCGGCCGGCTCGAAATGATTGATATCATCAGCAAAGAACTTCCCGGGCTCACTCAGGACGAGCTGCCGGTCTTTGTCCGCTTCGTGATGGGGAGGATCTTCGCGGACTGGAGTTCACGAAAACTGGGAATTGGCCCGAATCTCCTCTACGAGGCAACGGGCGCTGTCGCGGGGGTAACAAAAGAGCAGGTGATCGAGAAGATCAACCGGACCGGGGATGTGGGGCAGGCTGTCGAGGAACTCCTCTCGATAAAATCCCAGATGACCTTTTTCCACGAGGAACTGGACCTGGTCCGGGTCTATACCGAACTTATCAGCATTGCCGAGAAAGGCGGGGCAAAATCGCAGCGGGAGAAACTACTCGCAGTCCGGAGACTGCTCGGGAACGCCCACCCGCTCGAAGGGAGGTACCTGGCACGGATCCTGCTCGAAGAGTTACGGATTGGTGTGGGTGAAGGCAGTGTCCGCGAAGCAATCGCAAAAGGGTTTGCTGTCGACTCCTCGCTCGTCGAGCATGCCATGCAGGCACTCAACGATACGGGTGAAGTGGCACGGCTTGCAAAAGTCGGCCCGGATGCTCTCCGGGACGTCCACATCACCCCGTTCCATCCACTGAAGATGATGCTTGCCCAGCAGGGCACGATCCCCGATATGATCAAAGAGCATGGATCGATCGCCGCCGAGTTCAAGTATGACGGCTCGCGGTTCCAGTTCCATAAGAAAGGGAACTGGGCCCGCCTCTACTCCCGCCGTCTCGAAGACGTAACCGGTGCCCTGCCGGACGTGATCGAACAACTGCTCAGTGCAACGGAGCATGATGTGATCCTCGATGGCGAGGTCATTGCCATGAAAGACGGCAAACCCATGCCGTTCCAGTCGGTGCTCCGCAGGTTGCGCAGAAAGCACGATATCGCAGAGGCACAGGACGCCATTGCCATGGTGCCCAATGTCTTCGATATCCTCTACCTTGACGGGGAGACGCTCATCGACCTCCCGCTTGTCGAGCGGAGGAAGAAACTCGAAGGGGCAGTCCGGCTTTTCGTTGCCCCTCAGGTGCAGAGCGATGATCCTTCAGTTATCACGAAAACTTATGATAACGCCCTTGCTGCCGGCCACGAAGGTATCATGATCAAGGTGCCCACCTCGCCCTACACGCCGGGCCAGCGGGGCAGGAACTGGATCAAGATCAAGCCGGAAGTGGACACCCTCGACCTTGCCGTTATTGGCGCTGAATGGGGCGAGGGGAAGCGGGCCCATGTCTTTGGCTCGTTCCTTGTTGCAGTCCAGGATGCCGGGAAACTCATCCCGCTAAGCCGGGTGGCAACCGGGTTCTCGGACGAGCAACTCGCTGAGGTGTACGAACTCCTCAAAGAGAGCGTTATCAGAAAATCCGGCAAGGAAGTTACTTTCGAGCCCTCGCTGGTGTTCGAAGTTGGATATGCCGAACTGCAGGCAAGCCAGAATTATGAGGGCGGGTTTGCTCTCCGCTTCCCGAGGTTCATCCGCATCCGGGATGACAAGGATATCCCTGATATCGAAACGATCGAGGGGATCCGCGAGCGGTACAAACGGCAGGCCAATTCCGCCCAGGCATATCAGAACTGAAAGAGCGTCCGCTGCGTGCGGAGTTCCGGAATAAGAGTGCTGTGTGGGACCCAGGTGTCCGAACCCACAACAGCAGCAGCATGACGAACTGCGGAATCCAGCGACTCGCAGCGGACCGGCGGGTTTGCCATCGCTTTCCGGGTCGCTTCCCGGATCACCCAGGTTCCGAGCGGGGCCCAGTATTCTGATGAGACGCTGCGGACAACGATGACCCGGGCACACCGGCGGATGCTTTTGAGGTACTCGCAGACCGCGAGCCGGGCGGAATAATATGCCCCGGAGATCGGCGAATACCCGTGTTTTACCATCCCTTCACGATCCTGCACAATCACTTCCTCGTCCCCGCCCCAGAGGGTCTGTTTCCCCCAGATCTCGATCATCTCGTACTTCCAGTCGCCCGGCAGGAGAATGCAGACAATACGGTTCCCATAAATCTCACCGGCAAAGATACTGATCTCCTCAACCGGGGGGAACCGGGCAATATCTTTCTTGAGACCGGTCGAGAGGGTGTCATCAACCGCAGTGATCGCCCAGCGGGTGGGGACAAATGTCCGCTTTTTCCCAAGAAGCCCGGCCGTCATCAGTTTCGCAATCTGGTATACGTCCACGCCGTCCGCCAGGAGTGCATTCGCTGCATCGGTTGCACCGATATCAGTGTCCGAGGTGATCCGGTCCACGACCCGCCCTACTTTCGCACTCCCGACAAGGTCCATCTTCTTTACCGCACCGGATAATCCGACGGGCGCCACAGTGCCGTCAAAATTCAGGGCAAATGCAACGGGTTTCTCGAACAGCACGTCTACATCAAGCGGGATACTCGAGAGGGCAATCTCCTGCAGACTGCCGCCAACAGCGTGAAGGCCGGCGCTGCCCCGTATCGTCCGGGCACGGAGGTTTACGATCTCCTCCATCCCGAGATTGTTCCGGAGCCAGTCAGGCGGGTTGTCGTTATCATTAATGAGGAGCGGGCCGCCATGGACATCGGGATACCCATAACTCCCAATAAAAACCGAGGGCGAACATCCCTGATAGCTGCTCGCTGGTTTCACATCAGCCTGCGCATGGAACCGGCTCATGATCGGGCAGCGGGGAAGCCCGCACATGCCTTTTCCCTTGCATTCGGCACAGCGCATCATGGCAGAATCCATGCAGGGATACACCGGGTATTATTCCGGCGGGGGTTCATCATGGTTCTGCAGGGATGGCGACAGGCAGGCAACGGTCGTGACCGGCGGTACAGGCGGGGCAGTTGCCTGAAGAGTAACTACCGGGGTGACCGGGGTTTTAACAAATTTACTCTCGAACTCCGAGAACGAGACACGCCACCCCACATCGTAGCGTGCACCACACTCCGGGCAGATGAGGATCACACGGTAAACATTCCGTGTGGACTTGATGGGATTGTCCTTCAACGCACTCGAACTCATAAACGAGGTGTGGAATCCCAGCGCATACCCGCAGGCCGGGCATATATGCAGGTTGTCCCCCGGTTTCAGTATCCTGATCTCGCCTGGTTCCGTCATGGCTTTCGATCCTCTTTTTCAATTTTCCCTGTTGCAGGATTACCGGCTCCGGCATAACGGAGAATTATTTCCGCAGCAGTCTTCCGCCCGTTGATCCGGGCATGGACCTCACGGAATGGCCGGGGGGTAATCTGAAGCGTCTCCCTGATCTTCCTCTCCAGCACGTCTCTTGACACGTCCCTGCCATTAATGGCTATGCCTGCCCCCATATCCACGATCTTCTTCGCATTGTTCTGCTGTTCGGGATGGCTCGGGTCCATGATAATCAGGACGGGTTTCTCGAAGAGGAGGGCCTCGTGGAGGGTTGTAAGGCCCCCATGGACGATGGCAATCTTTGCCCGGGCAAGGTGCTCGTAGATGTTAGGCACGTACCCGTGAGACCTGAAGTTGTCCGAAGATTCCGGCAACTGGCTGCCGGTATAAAAGACGTCAAAGGTGACATCCTTGTGCTGGTCGGCAATGCCTTTGAGTATCAGGTACATCGGGAGCTTGTAGGGTTCGCCACCAAAACTGGTGAAGATGGTCTCGGTGGCATACTGGTAGCGGGACGGGTCGAAGTCATAAAACGGGCCGGAGAGGGTGTAGCGCGATTCCTCGCCCGGGGGGATACGGATATTGTATTCACTCACGGTATCCGGGGCCGGGTAATCCGGGACGAGAATATGATCGGCGAGTTTCAGGTAGCGCCGGATCAGGAAGTTGAGGATGCGCCAGATCGGGTTGGTTGTGCCATTAAGGCCGTTGAAATGGTTCTGGTTGGTGATGAAGATGCAGGGCGTCTTTTCAAGCCGGGCTGCAAGCACTCCGCCATACATTGTGTCGCAGACAACGCAGTCGAAATGGTGCTCGCGGATGAGCCGCCGTACGTTCATGACAGATCGGATCATGTCAGGGACGATCCATTTCGAGTGCCAGAGAGTCTTTTTTAAAGAGAAGAACCCGTCCTCCCCTTCAAGGCAGACCTCGCGGGGAGTCTCGTGCAGGTTTGAACAATTGTGCTGGCTCATGAAATCATAGGATTTGCAATAGCCGGCGAAATGCATGGTGTGCCCGGCAAGCTGCAGGTAATGCCCGAGATGAAGGCAGCGGGACGCATGCCCGAGCCCTTCACCACATACAACAAAGAGAATCTTCATGGATGTTTTCTGCACTTCTTTTTGTTCCCTGCCGGGGATCAGACCTGTTTTTCCATCCCGCTCGCGGAATTACCGGTATCGGCAGGGCACTCATCGGGAATGAGGACCCATGCGATGATATAGATGATGAGCCCGGTGCCGAGAGATATGAGGCTTCCAAGTGCCCAGACCAGACGGATTACTGTCGGGTCGATATCAAGGTGCTCGCCCAGACCACCACAGACACCACCGAGTATCCGTTCCTTCTTTGACCGGAACAACCGTTTCATACGTGAAATGTTTGTTCGGACAGAATTTAAGGATGAGGTACTGCCATTCTCCGGAATACCGGCCCGGGATTGTCCGTTCCGAGAGCCTTATTGCACAATGCACCTAAAAGGGTAGTGGGAATCAAGGATGGCAGAGAATACAGGCATGATGAAGATGGCAACGTTTGGCGCCGGCTGTTTCTGGGGGGTCGAAGCAGCGTTCCGGAAGGTGACGGGGGTTATAGAGACCGCGACAGGGTACATGGGCGGGACGGTGAAGGAGCCCACGTACGAGCAGGTCTGTTCGGGAGAGACCGGCCATGCCGAGGTTGTTCAGGTAACGTATGATCCGGCACAGGTAACTTTCGACCAGCTCCTGGCGATATTCTGGTCAATTCACGATCCAACCCAGCTCAACCGGCAGGGGCCGGATTTCGGGCCGAACTATCGCTCTGTTATTTTCTATTATGACGCGGATCAGGCAAAAGCTGCCCGCAAATACAAAGAGGAACTCGCCATTTCCGGCCGGTTCGGGTTTGGCAAGATTGTTACGGTTATCCAGCCGGCTGTACCGTTTTACCGGGCCGAGGAATACCACCAGCGCTACTTCGAGAAGCACGGCGGACATCGCAGCTGCGGCATATGATCCGGGCAGGATCCATTTCACTATAGATATATAGCACTACAAATATACATGTCATGCATGGATGCGTCAAATCTCCTTCAGACCCTTGCCGTCCTCGTTGAATGTGCCATTGCGGCAATCGCAGTTCTCATCGCCATCCAGTACAAGAAGATATACGGCTGGTTCATAGCCGGAACATTTGTGCTTTTTGTCCTTTTCGATATTTTCCGGATCTTCAGCCTGCCGATGTCAGCAGATCTCCATGCCGGCATATTACTCATTGCAACCGTGCTGATGCTCTATGCGGTGTGGCTGCTTTATAAGGAGCCGTGACAACAACCGGTTTTCTCTTTCTTCTTCATCTCATTGCTGCAAGTGGGGGATGGGAATCATAGTACCCGGGCCCGGTATGTGAAAAACGCAAGGAAAACCGGAAAGCCCACGGCCCGGCCATGGTTGCAGGGAAGTGTCCGGGCCTGATGGATGGGCGGAGTTTTTTTATGGCTCACATAACGACCCGGGTCACGACCCCGTGCATCTTCTCCGGAGGAAGGGTGTAGAACTGGACAAAGGGCGGGGAGACCTTCTTGATGATACCGTAGATCTTCCAGATGGCTTTGTCGGAAACGATGGTCTCGATCCCATAGAAGATCGTCTTCTCATCGATCCCGTGGCTCTCCAGCAGCGCAACGATATCGATCACTTCCATGTAGCCTGCCTCGATGGTGAAGAGCTCGAGACCATCTGCAAGGCCGGTATCGAGATAGGATTCAACACCAAACGGTTTGTCGGTGATCCTGACGCAGACCAGGACATTCTTCTCGTAGATGATCTCGTTCTGGAAGAGAACCTGCCCGAGATAGGGAGAGAGGTTATTGACATCGCTGACAAAATAGAGCGCGGTGCCCCGGATCCTGCACTGGCTGGCATAACACTCCTTGTATCTCGGCAGGAACTCGTCGAGCCGGATCGGCTGTAAGATCTCGTGGAGCCGGTCCTGCCCGCGGATAAAGGCAATCGTTAAGATGAGCGGGATTGCCGCAAGGATGAACGAGACATATGCACCGTGCGGGATCTTGAGTAATGTTGCGACAAAGAAGAAGAAGTCGATGACAATAAGGGCGCAGGAGCAGAGCATCTTGACCATGTCCCCTTTCTTGAAGAAGATGAGCGCCATCATGATTGCAGAGATCATCATGGCCCCGGATACGGCAAGGCCGTATGCAGAGGCAAGACGCTCAGATGACTGGAACTCGAACATCACCACAAGCACGGCAACAAGCAGCATCCAGTTGACGGCATCGATATAGATCTGGGAGCGGAGTTCCGGGGAGGTGTAATCAACCTTCATCTTGGGGAAGATCCGGATTGCCATGCCCTGGTACACGATCGAGAACATGCCGGAGATCATGGCCTGCGATGCGATAACGGTCGCGCAGATGCTCAGGATAAGGAAGGGGACGTACATGAGGGGGCTGATATGGTTGATCATGCCGAAAAGGACATTGTGGGTGTTGTCGGTCATCAGGACGTATGCACCCTGGCCGAAGTAATTGAGGATCAGTGCGGGGAATACCACCATCCATCCTTTGACAATCGGCTCCCGGCCAAGATGCCCCATATCCGCATAGAGCGCCTCCCCTCCTGTGATACAAAGGATTACTGCGGACATGACCACGAGCGACATTAGACCATTCTCGATGAGGAACATGAGGGCAAAGGTCGGACTCAGGGCAAAGAGGACCTGCGGGGCGCTGATGATCGACCAGGCGCCGGTGAGGGCCAGGGCCACAAACCAGACGGTCATGACCGGGCCAAAGGCCCATGCCACGCGGTCGCTGCCCCGCTTCTGGAAGAGGAAGAGCGCGATGGCGATAAGCGCGGCAATCAAAAGGATGGTCAGCGGGCTTGTCCCCTCGAATCCCGGGATCAGGTGGATACCCTCAACTGCCGAGAGGATACTGATGGCCGGGGTGATAACACCGTCACCGATGAAGAGTGCAATGCCGATGATGGTGAGGATGGAGACGCCCGATGCAATAAACCCGGGGGTCAGGTGCGAATCGAGGATGTTCTTTAAGACGATGATGCCCCCTTCGCCCTTGTCGGAGAGCGACATGGCAAGCCAGATGTACTGGAAGGTGATGACGATGAAGAGGGTCCACGTGATAAGCGAGAGGAGACCGAAGATATTCTGGGTCGTGGGCAGCATGAAGAGGAGAATTGCCCCGACAGTGTAGATGGGGCTCGTCCCGATGTCTCCAAATACAAGGCCAAGGGATTTGATTATTTTTCCCGGGGGGATACCCGCATCACTCATTCCCAATAGTCTTGTTATGAAACCGAGTAAACCTTTGGGTTTTTCCGTGAGGCTGAAACGCAGACTTATAAGGAAGATAAACTACCATAGCTCAGGTAAAGAGGCACGGGCAGCACCTGCCGGAGGACCGGGATCATGATGCAGATCTATAAAACCAAAAAGGACGTCGAACCGCTGGTCACCGGGTTAGTGGAGACCGCGGAGGACAATTGCTGGATTCGGCTGTCCTTCCCGACCGAGACCGAACTTGCGCAGGTAGCAGAACGCCACAGCCTCCCGCTGGATTTCTTAAAAGCAGCCCTCGATGAGGAGGAACGCCCGCGTATCGATGCTGAGGACGACGTGGTCTTAATCGTGCTCGACGTCCCGATCGTTACAGATTATGAGGGTATCCGTACCCTCACCACCCTCCCGCTCGGTATCATCATTACCAACTCGATTGTCGTTACGGTCTGCAACCGGCAGTCATCAATCCTCGATGACTTTATCGCCGGGAAGGTGCGGCACTTCCATACAGCCAAGAAGACCCGTTTCCTTTTCCAGATCTTCTACCGGAATGCGTCCTCCTACCTCCATCACCTGCGCCAGATTGAGAAAACGATCTCCCATATTGAGATCGAATTGCACCGCTCAATGAAGAACGAGGCGCTCTTCCAGATGATGGAACTGGAAAAGAGCCTGATTTACTTCTCGACATCGCTCAAGTCTAACGAGGCGGTGCTGGAACGGATCCTGCGCACCAAGCCGCTGAAGATGTACGATGACGATGCCGAGTTCCTTGAAGACGTCATCATCGAAAACAAGCAGGCAATGGAGATGTCGCAGATCTACCTGCATATCCTGAATGGGATGACCAATGCTTTTGCCACCATCATCTCTAACAACTTAAATATCGTGATGAAGTTCCTTGCCTCCATCACGATCATCATTGCCATCCCGACGATGATTGCGAGCTTCTATGGCATGAACGTGGCGGACCTGCCCCTCAAGGAAACGCCCCTTGCGTTTGAGATTATCTTTGCGTTCTCGGTGATCATCTCGGTACTCCTTGGGCTGTTCATGTGGCGGAAGCGGTTCTTCTGAAATATCCCCTGCACAGCTTTTTTTTAATCTCACGTTCCGAACCTGACCCTTCGGCCCGGGGCCATGCAGGTTCATATCGGGAGGTCCACAATCAGGAACAGCAATCAAACCCTGCGCTCAATGGTGCAGGATCGTAAAAGAAAATGTATGGGCCCGCTGAGATTCGAACTCAGGACCTCCGCCATGTCAAGGCGACGTCATAGCCAACTAGACCACGAGCCCTCGTAAATCTGATGCTCTATAACATCTGTTCTGGTATTATTAAAAATTAGTGTACTGGATCGCGGTTTCGGGCGGGTCGGGCAGGGAAAATTTGACCGGCACGCGGGGCTTCCTTTTATCACGAACACAGAAAGCCGGAAGACCGGTGATTGGTATACCGGAAGAAACATCTGCACAGCAACAGCTCTTTGTCTACGAACACGACGCAGGCAGGATCGAGCTGCTTGTCCGTATCCTGTACTGGATCCTGATCGGCATCGTCATGTGGGTCTACGGGATCATCGCGGGCATCTGCCTTTTCATCCAGTGGGTCCACATCCTGATTCCCGGCGCCAGGAACGAGACGCTCTCAAATGTCGCAAAGGGATACTCCCGAGTATAAGGTGCATGTCATGCCCTATTCAAACTTCATGACCGACACGCGGCCGGATATCATGCCGGTGAGCGTGAAGATCTACGAAGAACGCTGATGCGTTCTTCTCGTCATCGCAATCAGGGACCTGGAATTCGGCCGGTATTATCATGGCGGGGATACCATGGGCACCCTGCTGCCGGAGGGGACTGGATCTGGCAGGATTCCGGGGGATCTAAAGAATCAGGGATCCTGCAGTAAACTATACGTGGAGTAATGAGGTTCATGTCGTGCCCGGCATTTGTACCCATGCGACCCCCTCCGGGTCATTTGTACACCCTGCCGGCATATCCCCGGTGTAAAACTCCCTTTTTTTCTGCCCGGACCCGGCGGGGAAAGGAGGGGGTCGGACGGGTACAAATGATCGGACGCCTGGATATTACAATACCAGAAAAGCTGGTTTACACGACGATGTCCCGCAGGTTCACCCGTTGCCGGGCGAGTTGTAATTGTACCCGCCCGACCCCCTCCGGGCATGAACGGATCCTTATGGAAAATCCGTTATGATCAGGGAACCAGACCGATGGACCCGGACACGGGGCGGGTGCCGGCCCGAAAAAAAGAGGAGATCAGAATTTCACGAACTGTGCCGGTTTGCCGGACAGGTCCGCGATCTTCACCGTGCCGTGCTCGACGAAGAACACTTCAAAGACCGGGTTCTCCGGCGTCTGGTAAATCCCCCGGATCATATCGTAGGTATCCAGGACCCGCTTCTTCAGGCCCATGTCCTTGCTGAACTTCACATCGCCGCTCACCCGCATAAACACGTATTCCGGCGATGTTGACACGAACTCGACAGCGGGGTTCGCGTTCAGCTGGCGGTACACGTCCTTGGTGTTCGCGGTGCAGAAGTACAGCTTTCCGCTGTCCGCGAACAGGAACTGGAACGGGCGGACCCGGGGCTTCCCGTTATCAATGGTTGCGAGGCACCCGACCGGGTTCTTGGTATAGAAATCGATTACTTCCTTCATGGTTTTTCTCTGCCAGGGTTGCTGGTTGCATAATGGTTAAACATCTAACTATTTAACGATTCGGAAAAACCGAGCGGGACAGGGTTGGGAAAAGAAACAAACGCGGATTATTCTTCGGCAGGGAACCGGTCACTGATTGCCTGCAGAGTCTTCTCAAGCGCTTCTGCATCTTCCGCAGAAAGCCGGCCGTACACGATCTTGTTCAGCTTGGCGGAGATGGAGAGGAATACCGGCCGGAGGCTCTCGCCCTTGTCGGTCAGGGTGATGTACGTGACGCGGTTGTCCTCGGCGCTCTTCTCTTTCTGCACGTACCCGTATTCGACCAGCTTCTCGATCAGGACCGTCACGTTGGGCTTGGTGCGGTGGATCTTCCTGGCAAGCTCGTTCATCGTGCAGCGCTTTTCCGCAAAGAGGACGTTCAGGATATCACCATGCGACGGGACGATGCCTTTGATCCCGTGGTCCTCCAGTTCTCTCACGATGAGCCGGTTGGCCTTCTCCCGGATCCGGCTGATGAGTGCTATCGTGTTACCCCTGCTCATGCTGATAATTGATTAAGCGTTGAACTATTATCAAGGTGCCGGACCGGGCATGCTGAGGGAAAGGTGCTGATAAGAACAGGTCCGGGTACTGTCAAAAAACCAGGGTCTGAAAAATTTTAATCAGGGTTTGATTGATCCGGATCGATTTTTCAATCACGATCATGATCGCGATGTTTTTTTTTCAATCAAAGTCTGGTGAAAAAAATTCAATCACGGTCTGGTTGTGAAAAGTTAAACACATGTACAACAACCGTTCACGCCAGAGACAGGGCCTGGGGGGGCATTTTTCAATCAAAGTCTGTTGAAAATTTTTCAATCAGGGTCTGATTGATCCGGATCGGTTTTTCAATCGCGATCGTGATCGCGATTGTGTTTTAAAAACCGGGATCCGATCTTTCCGGAACGGTTTTTGATCGGAATCATGATCGCGATTGCGATTTGAAAAACGGGATCCGGTTTTGAAATGAAAATCGCAGATCGATCTCACCCGGGCATGACCTGGCGCCGGAAGGGGCGGGCATTGTCGGACTGGCGATAAAAGGAAGAGGGGGTAAAGGAGATGCTGGCCGGGAGCCCGGGTCACGATCTTCTTTCACGCTTGAAAAATGGTTTGCATGGACCTGACAATACCCGGGGCCCTTCCCGGTACCTGCGGGATCAGTCGTACTCATGGAACAGCGCCGGGTTCTGCCGGCGGATCCACCAGCGGCGGACGTACCAGCCGGTACCGGTGAGGACGATGCACCCCGTGAGGATCACAACGACAGTCACGAGGGGGAAGCCGAACGAGCCGGCCGGGGCTGGAGCCGCTGCCGCTGCCGGCGGCTCTGCCACCGGTTGCTGCATGGCCGGTACGGTGGTCTCCTCCCGGGAAACGGTCCTCGTTTCAGCTGGGGGGGATGTAATAGTTGTTATCGGCGTACGGAAGACCGTGGGATCCGGAATAACAGCAGCACCCCCGATGACCGGCAGGCCGGAGATGCCATCCTTCGTGTTCCCGATGGAGAAAAGTGACACGGAATCGGCATCGGCCGTGAAGGAGAAACGGTTGCCGGACGATCCGGTGAAGCGGGTATCGAGCGGCGACCACCGGCCGCCGGAATAACTCATGACCCGGATGTCGGAAGGAGTCACGCCATGCCCGGCGAGGTACGCGGAGTCGGCAAAGAGCACGATGCTCCCCGTCCTCACCGGCGCCGGGCCGGTGCCGGAGTCACTCCCACCGTTGATGCCGGACTGGCCGGAGGCGCCGGCCGTTGATCCACCGCCCGGTACCGCGGTCGGGCTGGTCGTCACCGGCGCTGCAGTGACCGTGATGTAGCCGGTCCTGGTGAACGTA
>JALOBP010000074.1 GCA_023228295.1 Methanoregula sp. | reverse complement strand
GCCCCCAAACCCCCATTACGATGACCTCCGCCGCCCCCGAAGGGACGCCCCCGCGGCGGTTCATGGAATACGATGGCAGATGAATTCATCGTTAATCTTACCCACTTGAAATAACGAAGAGCCAAAAAGATTGAAGGAACCATCAATCCGATCTTCGGACAGATTAAAAGAAGAAACAATATTGGAGTCTCCCATGCGTTTCTCAAACCATTTTATTCACTCTGCATACGTGATAATTTTCACTGAACTTGTCGCTTCATCCACATGTTACTTTCATTCATTGCTTCATGATTTTCTGAAACACAAACAGTGATTCATCATTTTTTGGATCATTTACTCTGATAATATGAAAACCACACTTATTTACATAGAAAGTTACATTTTTCATCAAAAAAGGTGGTGTTACTGTAGTCCATGTCTTTGTCTGGGGATACCTCTTTTCAATTTCCAACCATGCTTGATACCCGATCCCTTTGTCAAAGTAGGTTGGATCCACAAATAATAGAGTCAAAATATTATTATTATCCTCATTAATAATGAGAACCGCACCTCCCACCATCTTCCCACCCTGATAAAAAAGCAGGGGGGTTTCTTCCGGTCTTTCAAGTATGCCATCGATAGAAGGAAGATCGCTCTGTTGATTATTCGGAAGATCCTCCATTGTAGTGGCAAAAGATATCTCCATCATTTTTTTTGCTGCATCAAAATTTTCAGCATTCATCGAAATTACTGATAGTTCACTCATCGTAATACACCAAAATTCTAGCATTTTATTTTTATGCTATAACCTTGACAAGCAAGACCTGATAATCAGGCATCAAATCTTCAAGAATTTCAAATTAATAATTCGCTTAGTTGTTGTATCCCCATTCCCTTGTTTACATTTCGGATTGAAATGCTTTTAACCGGTTTCCTATGATTTTTTTTTAAAAACAGAATTGTATAGGCCAGGTTACAACTTAGTCATACTGTCGCCACGTGTGGCTGCATTCGGTACAGCGGAAGAAGCGCACCTCGCTCTCATCAGCAGCACGGAGCTGGCGGAGCCACCAGAAGGCGAGATTGTTCTCGCACTTGGGGCACTTGATCTGGATAGTGGGCATGGTATTGATCTTGTCGTCCTCATCATCCACAATCATGATCTCCTTTTCCTTGCGCAGTTTTTTGGTCGTCATATTGTCAGCTGCTTCAATCTTGCGGATATATCCGCACTTACGGCACTTGAGCTGACCCCCGGAGGAGATCATCATCGTCTTACATTCAGGACAGAACATCGGTATATTATTGCGTGATAATAGGAGATTAACTCTCGCGTCATTCTCAAGGAGTCCCCTGCCGGAATAAACAGGGGAACCGGGAACAGGAAAAACAAAATTCTCCGAGCCAGCCTAGAGAATCCTTTTTTTGTTATCGGGTGGATAATTCTATAATGATCGAGTATCTGGTGCTTATCTCCTTTATCGGATTTGTAGCATTCCTCGTGCCCGGTCGCCATCGGAAATATGCAGCCATCATCGGGTGGACCTGCATTGTCCTCGCCCTCTTTGCCACGCTGCCGGAATATTTCCGTGAGAATAATTTTATATATCCGTTGATGGCAGCACTCTCGCTCCCGTTCCTTGTCATCACGGCAAAATATCTCTTACGGGAAGACGAACGGGTCATAAACCTCTCGCGGGCGGCTGCTGTCGCATTCGTAATCTATGCCCCATTCGACTATGAACTTCACCATATCCTGGCCCTTGCACCCCTTGGGGACGGGCTCATCGCAGTCGTTGTCGGCCAGGTTGTCTGGATCCTTGCCTTCCTGAATTTCCCGGTAACACTCGATGCCTGGAACATCATCATGCACAACGCGTTCCGTGTCGAGATCATCCTGGGCTGCACGGGCATCCAGAGCATCGCTATAATGCTCGGCGTTGCTGCGGCAGTCCCGACAACGCTGCGCCAGAAAGTACTGGCATTCCTCATCATCGCCCCGACAATCTATTTCCTCAACCTGCTCAGGAATGTCTTTGTCATTATGGCCTACACCGAACAGTGGTTCCCGTATTACCCGGAGATTGCCAGCAATGGTGAATTCGGGTACGAGAGTTTCTTCTGGGCACACAATGTTATTGCAGAACTCACTGCCCTTGTCCTTCTCGTAATTATTGCATACGGGCTCTTTACCATCATCCCCCGACTCGGGACATTTGCCGACGAACTTTACCAGTTATATTCCGGCGAGGTCATGAGAGCGTTTGGTAAAGGTAAATAATCCGCTGGATTGCCGAAAGATTCGTGCAGACTGCGATGATAATAACAGACGCCCAGATGAACCCGGTAACGCCTCCGATAATAAGGACAAGGAAGGTCTCCGGCCTGCCGAAGAAACCGACCCCTTCGAGCGGGTCGTCAATTTTACCTTCCACCTTCTCGCGGTACCCGATCTCTGCATATACCACCGGTTTGATGAACGTGTTCATCAGCGAGCCGATGATGGCAAAGGCCACGATCGCAAAATCCGTGCCCGGGGCGACGGCATAATACGGGCTGATGATTGCAATACCGGAAAGGCCGACACCAAGAATGACAAGGCCATCAACGTACTTGTCCACGATCCAGTCGAATACAGCCCCGAAATCCGTATGGGCTCCGGTCTTGCGGGCAACGCTGCCGTCAATGAGATCGAAGATGGCAGATACAAGCAGCGCAAGGGATCCCAGCAGGAACTCGCGCCGGATAAAAAGGATGGCGCAGATAATACCTGCAACAAGCGCGAGGAGCGAGATCTGGTTGGGGGTGATCTTCAGCCGCACGAAGAGATCTGCAACCGGCTCCAGGTACTTCATGAACCGTGGCCGGAATGCAGTAATGTTCATAACCCATTTCATTGGAGTACTTGAAATTAATAGTTGCTCATCGTATTCCCCAAGAGGGATAATTTTACCTGCTCCCATCATCACGTTATTTATATCCCCCGTCCAATCTAACCGGAGAGTAGAGTGGCAATGACTTCCAACACCAACCGTCCGCACGTGCTGATGATGTCAGAGATCACAGCTGACGGAAAACTTACCCTCAAAAAAGGAGCATCTTCCAAGATCCTGATGAAATACATGGCCCACGAGACCGAGCTCCTCCTGCACAACACCCGTGCCGAGTACGATGCAATCATGGTCGGCGCCAACACGATCCGGATCGATAACTCCTTCCTCACGGTGCGGTACGTCCAAGGCAAAAGCCCCATCCGTGTGATCCCGTGCAGCATGGCGGATATCCCGCTCGATGCCAACGTGCTCGGCCCGGACGCACCGACTGCGATTGCGGTCTGCGAGGCCGCACCCAAAGAGCGTATCGAAGCGATACAGAAAAAAGGGGTATCGATTATAATTGCCGGAAAAACCCATGTCGAACTCCCACTGCTCATGAAGATATTAAAAGAAAAATTTGGTGTAAACAAGCTGATGATTGAAGGTGGGCCAACCCTCAACTGGCACATGCTGCAGCACCGGCTGGTCGATGAGATAAGGCTTATCCACCTGCCCTTTATTGTCGGCGGTGCCGATACCCCGTCGCTTGTCGGGGGAATGCATATCAATACAGAAGATGAGATGATCCGTCTCACCTTAAAAAAATTCTACCTGTGCGGGACCAACCTCGTCTCTGAGTTTGATGTCCGGTACAACGAGGCCTGAAAAATATGGACACACCAGTTCCAGAGAATATCCAGCCAGAACCATCTCCCGAACAATTATTACCGGTGAACGCACCGGATGAAGCGCCGGCAGTTGTCACTGGGGTACATGAAGATCCGGCGATCCCGGTCACAACGGCAGCCTCCGGGAAAACGGCGCATGCCGGGCTGAAATGGTTTGTAATCATCATCTTCGGCCTCCTTGTCATAGCCGGCCTCTGCGTTGGGGTATATTACCTGGCGCAGGACGACATCCGCAGCGTCAGTGTTATCCGCATGGAAGGGACGATGGTCACCGGTAACTACGAGGACGCGGACGTTATCGGGAGCGAGGTGGTCGGCAGGGAGTTGCGGGAAGCTGCAGATGATCCCATGGTCGAAGCAATTGTCCTGCGGGTAAACAGCCCGGGCGGCACCCCGGCTGCAGCACAGGAGATCATCGGCGATCTTGAATATGCCAAGACAAAGAAACCGGTCTTCGTCTCCATGGGGGACACGGCAACCTCCGCAGCCTATTATGTCAGCGCCCATGCGGATCGGATCTATGCAAACCCCGATACGTTCACGGCGGGCGTGGGGGTTATCTGGACATTTTCCGACATCAGCCGGTGGATGCAGAATGAAGGCTACAATGTCAGCGTTATAAAATCCGGCAGCAAGAAGGACATGGGTTCAACATCAAGGCCAATCAGCATAGAAGAACAGGAATATGCCGAGAAGATCGTTGATAACAGTTTCGAGAACTTCATTGCGGATGTTACATCAGAGCGGTCTATTCTCCGGGCAGATATCGAGGACGGCAGGGTTATCCGGGGCGCGGATGCCATCAAGCTGAACATCGTTGACGAACTCGGCAACCTCAACGATGCCATTGACGGGGCAAAAAAGATGGCCTCGTCCCGACGTTAAACCATTTTTTCCGGATCTGTTTTCATATATTCCCGGCACACCGTTGTTGCATAGTGACCCGGCGGCAGGGTGAATTTCAGGGACAGGCTGGTGCCATCGATTGCGAAATCGATACCGGTCTTCAGGGCTATGGGGCGATAAGCCCCGTCAAATTTCGTGTGCACGAATGCAGCAGCCCGGCTGAAATCATCGGGTGTGATCCGGGCATCCGCAAGCAGCGCTTCCGTGACCGGGTCCACGGGGGAAACGGTACCGGGCAGGTCTTTGCCGGGCATGAAGAGGGCGATGGCGCATCGTCCCCGTTTGATATGCAACGCAGCCGCGGGGAGATTTGCATGAGTGGTCGTATCGGCCCTCCCATTGGCAAAGATGAGCCGGTCACCGGGAAGCGGATCGGCAAGGGTATGCCCATCATCGAACCGGCGGCTTAAGGAGCAGTTGAAGAGGAACGACTGGTACGCGGAGACGAACATCGAGAGGAGCTTGGGCGGGAGCTCTTTTAAGGCCCCGGCATAATCGTCGGGGTTTGTATAGAGATAGTGGAGCATTGCCCGCTCGTAGTTCATATGTACGGGAAGATCGTGCAGGATCGCACCCGGATCTTTGGTTTCCCGGAATGCGGACCGTATCGCTTTGATATGATCAGGCTCTCCGGGAAACTCCATGCTGATATAGGTCATAACTGCCTGCTCGTAATCGCCCCGCAGGATCCATTCCCCGACCCGGTGGGTGACGGGACGGATGGCCCCGAAACGCTGCAGCCCGAAATAGTTGGGCACGCCCTCTGCGATAGTGCTGCTGGTTGCTGCAACCCGGGCCGCGAGATCAGTGGTATCCGCATCACGGATAACGATCTCAAAACGGTTTCCAAGGAGGCCGCCAAGACAAAGTGCCTCATTGGACTGCCCGAGGACTTCAAGCGTGATGTCCTTGAGATAGATTCCCGCAACCTGTTCTGCGGTAACATTATAGAGCGAAATCCACTGCCGCGTGATCGCATTCCGGTCCTTGGTGCCTGCCCAGCCAATCCTGCGGTGGCTGATCCCGAGCCGTTTTGCGATCTCCTTGACCGCGTGCTGGAGCTCCCAGTTGGTCTTGGTAAGACGGCAGATAAGGAACGGCCCCGCAGTCCCGCCTTTTCCCTCAAGGGGGATCTCGTCCACCCGGAAATCCTCTGGCACGGACCGGAGCCTTCCGCCAATCCCTTCAGCATCGCTCGCGTAATACCGCATCCCGAGATCGATCTCAAGAGGGAACGTACTTTTTTTCATAGGAGTGTGAGATTACCGGTAATCCGGTCAAGGTCCTCGCTCTTTGCCGGGCCAAGGCCGAGTGCGGTGATCGTGCCGGGCGGGATCTCGGTCATCCCGGCGTCCTGGATAAGGGAATGCGAGATGCCGGCCCGCTCGGCAAGGACTTTGAGCTCGAAGAGGGTCCGTTCATCGTTTGCCTTCAGGACAACCTTCTTCTGCCCCTCGGACATCCAGGCTTTCTGGAGGGATTTGTCAGCGCCATTATATGCCCCGATGGCGGCATGACCCGCCTGGGCGCAGCGCTTGCCGCAACTCATCTTGACATCGTTCCTGATGATCAGGCATTGCTTGTAACGGAATTCGGGCTCGGGTCCCATGGTGATTATTCTTGGTTGCCGAACGGTCAAATACCTATACCTGCAACAAGGGGAGACCGACAGCGACAAAAGGGGGGTGAGTAATTATAAATCATTTTCCGATGATCTCACGCACCGGATCCTACAGGGTTTTGGAGGAGAGATGCAGGATACCGGGGACATACAAGAGCATTACGAGGCTATACTTGCCTGAAATTATGCCTGGGTGGCAGGGGAGTGGGATGGTAATAGCAAGAGAAACCGCCAGTTCTTTTCTGCAAACGCAATAACTCCTGCTGGGAGCAGGATTGCCATAGACATCGGAGCCGGGTGTAATTTCCAGTCGATCCTGCTGGCAGAGGCGGGTTTCAAAGGTATTGCTGTTGATTTCTGCAAACATATGCTGGACATCATGGTGCAGCATGCCGGGGCCCTGCCGGTCCGGCCCATTCAGGCAGATATTCTCTCATTTGAATCATGGGCAGGCAAAAACCTGAACTTATCACCTGCATGGGAGATCCCCTCACGTATTTTCCGGACCATGACGCAGTCAGGAGTCTCATCCGCCAGTACGCATCAGAACTCTCCTGCGGCGATAAAATGATTCTGTCATGCCGGGATTATTCAGGGGAGCCGCCGGGTTCAGCACACGTCATGCCGGTCCAGCAGGATGTGGACCGGATTTTCCTCTGCAGGCTTGAGTATGATACCGATCATGTCGGGGTGACCGATATCCATTACACTACAGATTCCAAAAGAGGGACGCGGGTCTCTGGCACCTATTCCAAAAAACGGATTGCACCGGACCTGGTGGCATGAATGATGACTCACGAGGTTTTTGTCATATGGGAGCTGATGAGAGAATCCGGGAAAATAACAATTATTGCTGAAAAATCCGAAAACCCGGTCTGAAGATTACCTGGCCTTTTTCCAACAGACCAAACGCCAGTATTATTGTTTTACCAGATGTACTTTCATGCCAACGATGACGGGACAAAAACGCGATTTCGATAGTGCTGCACGGACATGGGATGATAATCCTGCACGGGTAAAACTGGCACATGATGTTGCACGGGCAATCCGGGATACCATCAAATTGACACCGGACATGGAGGTGCTCGATTTCGGGTGCGGGACTGGCCTTCTGACCCTCCGGCTCCAGCGAGAAGTCCGTTGTATTACTGGCATGGACAGTTCACCGGGCATGCTGGAGGTCCTGAATAAGAAAATCGGCGCGTCGGGGATCACGAATGTGAAGACCACTCTTTTTAACCCGGAGAATGCAGGCTCACTTAAAGGCGAATATGATCTGGTTGTGAGCAGCATGACGTTCCATCACATTCCGGAAATGTCGAGCATGGTAAATATCCTTCATTCACATATCAGGCCTGGGGGTATGCTGGGTATCGCCGACCTGGACCGGGAAGGCGGCAGATTCCACGATTCGAACGTGGGTGTGCACCATTTCGGTTTTGATCGCGCAATGTTGAAAAAAGAGATTGAGACAGCTGGGTTCTTAAAGATCCGAAACCGGACGGCCGCGATAATTCATAAGTCATCTCCTGTCTGCCAGGAACGTTCATTCACGGTTTTCCTGATGACCGCAGAAAAGAGTGATCTGATCTGCCAGTGAGGCAGAATTTAAAACCAGCCGATCATGTGCGCAAAACCATAGGTGAGAAGCATGGCTCCGGCCAGGATGATGGCACGGGAATTGATGATGTCAACAAACCGGCTGTGATACTCTGCATCATTCATCGCCTTGATCACCGGGTGAATGAGAAAAGCACCAAACGGTACAAAGGGCAGGAGCCAGAGAAACCCGGGCTGCAGGAGTGAGTAGCCCGTGATCATCGCAAGGGCCAGGACGAGCAGGAGGAGGGTTAGGATAAATCCACGGCGTTCTCCGATCAGGACAACTGTATTTTTCCGTACATACCGGTCTTTTTCCAGGTCACGGATCTCGTTGCCCAGCTCCCCGACAGCCCCGAATATCCCCAGCAGGATCACGTAGACGATACCAGAGAGGTCAAGCGGGTGGAACAGGACATACCCCAGCCAGCCATAGAGTGCGGGAAACAGCGCATGGTAGACCAGATCGAGCCCCGCGATATTCTTGACCTCGATCCAGAATGAGTACGTGATAAAGACAAAGAGGGTGGCCAGTTCAAGCACCAGGAGATCCCCCGGGAGCAGGGCCATGCAGGCAACCGATACCGCGAGCAGGATTGCGCTCACGAGTTTTGCGGTCCGGCAGCTGAGGGAGCCGTCGGCAAGCGGGTTTCTCGGTTTGTGACCCCGGGCATCAAGGGCAATATCCGAGATATCGTTGATAACAAACCCGAACGCCGATGACGCTGCAACGAAAATGAGGAATATCCCAACGATCGGGTTTAAGGAGCCGCCCGAAAGAAGGGAACCAAACAGTCCTGCAAGAATGAAAAGGATGCCATAGGCCTCAAACCGGATAAGCCGTCGTAACGGGTGGCGCTCCACCACCACATCTGGTATTCCACCCATTTTATACAAAGTCGCCGGGATAGAATTTATGTATTCGCCCGGGCAAAGAACAGGAAAAATGTCGAATCATTCAAAAGCCCTTGCGGCAAGAGTAATACATTACCGGAGTGATGGATGGCACACGTACTGGTCTCACCACTGAACTGGGGTCTGGGTCATGCAACCCGGGACATGCCCCTGATACGGAAGCTTCTTGATGAGGGCCATGACGTAACCATCGCAGCATGCGGAAATGCACGGGCTGCACTCACCCAGGAATTTCCGCAATGCAGGTCTATCGATTTACCCGATTACCCAACCCCGTATAGCAACAGCCGTTTCTTCCTGCCGAGATTTGTCGCATACCTCCCGCTCATGCTCATGGCGGTTGCCGATGAGCGCAGGAATCTTGCAGCCATTCTTGCCGGTGACAAATTCGACCTGATCATCAGTGACAACCGGCTCGGGCTCTTCTCAGAGAAGGTCCCGTCTATCTTCATCACCCACCAGCTCCATTACCACCTCCCGCTCATTGCATGGCCGTTTGAACTTGCAGCATGCTGGCTCAACGGGTACCTCCACAGCAGATACGAGCGGGTCATTGTGCCGGACAACTCGCCCGGCCCGCTGGCGCTGGCAGGAAAACTCTCCCGTGCTGAGACCGAAGTGAGCCGGTCGCGGGCATATTACGCAGGGATCCTGACCAGCACGGGAAAACAGCAGGTAGAAGAAGACCTCGATTATCTCTTCCTCATCTCCGGCCCCGAACCCCAGCGGACACAGCTTGAAAATATCATCCTCCCGAAGATACAGGAACTGGACGGATCTTCCGTTGTCCTTCTGGGGAGTCCGAACGGAGGAAACCATACAAAAGGATCCGACCGGTGCACGGTGATAAATTACGCCACGACGCAGGAGAAAGAGTGCCTCATGAACCGGGCAAAGTTCATTGTCTGCCGGTCGGGCTACACATCCATGATGGAACTTGCGGAACTGAAAAAACCCCACGCACTCTTCATACCCACCCCAGGACAGACTGAGCAGGAGTACCTCTCGTGGTATTACCAGGAACGGGGCTGGTTCCATTCAACCAGCCAGTACGACCTCAACCTGCATCGGGATATCACCATTGCAGGATCGTACTGCGGGTTCCCGGAAATGTCCGGAACCCAAGAGAATGTCCGGAGGCTCTACCATGATGTACTGGCAGATTATCTTGAGTGAGCGATTGACCCCGAAAGAAATCAATACGGCGATGAATATTTTTTCCGGGATGGATACAGATGGATGAACTGATTGCCGTAGGTACTGCCGGGATTCTGGGGCTGCTCCTGACTGCCCTCATCGGGGTCTGGGCAGTCTGGGGAATCGCCAGCATGGTGTGGGGCCTGCAATCATCAGGAGACTGGCAGGCAATAGGAAGAATCGTGCTGGTCATGGTCGTCGCAGCCGCTGCATATATTGGGACTGGACTCTGGCTGCGGAAAACCGGGCGCATCTGATCCTCCGGGATTCTCTTTTTTATTTTATCCTGGAGAAAACGTTTTTCCCATGATATTATAATTTGGGCTCATACCCCCATACCTTCATTTGGGAGGAGTACCGCCGGCCAAAAAGGGCACCACTGCAGCGGGGGAAAAGTCCACGGAAGCGCCATACAATTCCCCAAGTGATCTCCAGAACACAAAAACCGAACTCGATTATTCCAGAAAAAGGTCATCCAGAGTCTTGTGCAGATACCAGAATAATTCCGAACACAATACCTATAGCCTGCCATACCCTATACGGTAAGAATATCAGATGACCCGAGTCATACCCCATGAAAGAGATACCCATGATCCCGTTTGAGGAAATAAAAAAACTGACAGGTGAGTCCGGCCTTGCCTCCTCCCGCGTTGGGGAGATGCGCACACGCTATGGTGCCAACGCAATGACACCGCCGGTTCGCGAACCGCTCTGGAAACAGTACCTGGAAAAGTTCGATGACCCGATAATCAGGATCCTGCTCCTTGCAGTAGGAGTCTCCTTCATGGTCTCCATTGTCCAGGGAAGCGGCCTTCTGGATACCATCGGGATCATCGTCGCGGTCCTGCTTGCAACGGGCATCGCATTCTTCAACGAGTACCGGAGCAGTAAAGAATTCGAGGTGCTCAATGCGCACCGGGACGATATTGCAATCAAGGTTATCCGCGAGGGCAGGCCAATGGCAGTGCCCTCACGGGACATTGTCGTCGGGGACCTTATCCTTCTCGAAGCCGGCGATGCCGTACCGGCCGATGGCTGGGTTGTCTCTTCTGATAACGTATATTCTGACGAATCTGCGTTTACCGGCGAGACTGAACCGGCCAGCAAAGTAGTCGGGGAGCGGGTATTAAAAGGGACATTTATTACGGCCGGTAAGGGGCACATGTATGCCGCCGCTGTAGGAGACTCCGCACAGATGGGGGTGATTGCCGCATCGCTTGGCATCGACCACGCAACCGCAACCCCGCTCGAGCAGAAACTCGAGGCCCTTGCCACTATCATCAGCAGGTTCGGGTATGCGATGGCAACACTCATTCTCGGCACGTTCCTTCTCCGGGGCATCATGACCGGTGAGGTGACGGGGCCCAATCTCGATACGGCAAACCATATACTCCACTACGTGATGCTCGCAGTCGTCATCATCGTCGCGGCAGTACCCGAAGGACTGCCCATGAGCGTTGCCCTCTCGCTTTCGCTCGCCATGCGCAAGATGACGGCAGCAAACTGCCTTGTCCGCAGGCTGATTGCCTGCGAAACGATCGGGTCGGCGACAACGATCTGCACCGATAAAACCGGCACGCTGACCAGGAACCAGATGGAAGTTGTGGCCTCGCCCTCTGGTAAACCGGCTGATGCAGAAAATATCCCGACAACCCCGGCCGAATGGATCACCCTGAACGCCGCAATCAACGGCACGGCACACCTTGAGGAACGCGATGGCAGGATTATTGTCATAGGGAACTCGACCGAGGGCGCACTGCTCCGCTGGCTCAGGGAGCATGGCCATGACTACCGGCAGATGCGGGCGGAGATCCAGGTAACGAGACAGTACCTGTTCGACGGCAACCGCAAGCGGATGTCGACAGTCATCCACCTTGACGGCAAACACTACCTGCTGGTCAAAGGCGCCCCGGAGATCCTTGCCGGGCTCTGCATGACAATGCCTGACCTTTCCGGTGTCAGCGAACTTGCATCACGGGCAATGAGGACACTTGCCTTTGCCCATAAGGAGATAACGGACAATGACGAGCATGAGACCGGGCTTATCTGGGACGGATTTGTCGGCATTCGCGACCACCTGAGGGACGATATCCCCGAGTCGGTTGCAACCTGCCAGCACGCGGGGATCAAGGTCCGCATGGTCACCGGGGATAATCCTGAAACCGCCCGCGCTATTGCCCGTGAGTCCGGGATCATGCAGGGCGGAAACGTCATGACCGGTGGGGACTTCCGTAGACTTTCTGAAGACGAACAGGTAGCTGCAGCCCGTGATCTTGACGTGATGGCGAGGGCAGAACCCATGGACAAGCTCCTCCTTGTCCAGGCACTCCAGAAAACCGGCGCGGTTGTTGCGGTCACGGGTGACGGGACCAACGATGCCCCGGCTCTCAAGCACGCCAATGTCGGGCTTGCCATGGGGATTGCCGGGACGGAAGTGGCACGGGAGGCAAGCGACATCATCCTGCTCGACGACTCATTTGCCTCGATCACAAGTGCTGTCTGGTGGGGACGGTCGCTTTTTGAGAACATCCAGCGGTTCCTCCTCTTCCAGCTGACCATCAACTTCTGCGCCTGCATCCTCGTCTTCCTTGCACCGCTCCTCGGCTATCCCGAACCGTTCACCATTATCCAGATCCTCTGGATCAACATCATCATGGATACCCTTGCTGCCTTTGCACTCTGTTCCGAGGCCCCGCATGCCGGCCTTATGAACCACAAGCCAGTCTCGCAGGACGCAACGATCATAACGCCGTTCATGTGGCTATCCATCATCGTGACCGGCGCAGTATTCATCATCGCCGGCCTGCTCCAGTTCGCGACAGGGTTCATCGGAGGGTCGACGCCAGCGGAAATCACCACGGTGTTCTTCTCGGCTTTCATCATAGCAGCGGTCTGGAACGGGATCAACTGCCGGGCACTGGACGGCAAGATGCCCCCATTCATTTCCGGAAACCCGACATTCTTCTTTATCATGGGGCTTGTCGTTGTTGTCCAGATTGCCATCACCCAAGTTGGGGGTGAGGTCTTTGATACGGTCCCGCTCTCGGCCGAACAGTGGGGGAGGATAATCCTGATTACCGCTCCAGTCCTTGTCATCGGGTTCCTGCTCAGGACCGTGTACCGGATTCATATGGCAAAACTGCCAGCAGTACCGGAATGATCCGGCACCTGTGACCTTTTTTAAGGTCAGGCCGAGTACATTGGGGAGATCATAACCATGAAGATGATTTTATTCCCTGCGTGACCCAATAGTACCGGAAATGGATCCATTATTTACCATCATTGATTTCGTTCTCCACTTCGATCATTACCTGCCGGAAATCATCGCTACATACGGGTTCTGGACATATCTTATCCTGTTTGCGATCATCTTTTGCGAGACGGGGCTTGTTGTCCTGCCTTACCTGCCGGGCGATTCCCTGCTCCTTGTCGCCGGCGCACTTGCCGGGGCAGGCTACCTGAACGTGGAAGTCCTGCTCATAACCCTCATGGCTGCTGCGATCCTCGGGGACACGCTAAACTACTGGATCGGCCACACGATCGGGATGAAAATATTTGAGAAGAATTACTCCCTGGTCCGGCGCGAACACCTGGAAAAAACGGAAGAGTATTTCAGCCGGTACGGGGGCCTGACCATTGTTATTGCACGGTTTGTCCCGTTCATCCGGACTTTTGCACCGTTCCTTGCCGGGGTCGGGAAGATGAAATACCGCTGGTTCCTGACATATAACATCACCGGGGGCGTGCTCTGGATCCTTGCGTTTACTCTTGCCGGATTCTTTTTCGGGGGCATCCCAATTGTAAAAGAAAATTTTGGTCTCATCATCTATGCCATCATCGGCATTTCCCTGCTGGCGGTTGCATCCATTATCCTGAACATGTTCAGGTCAACGAAGGGGTGCAACGATACACCGGAAACACCCGGCAAGTAATTTTTATTTATCCTTTCGGTTTCTGCCTGACAAATTGCACGGGGTTTACAAAACCAGATCAGCCCCCCATACAGAGGGGCTTCCTGCAACCGAATCGGAGCTACCCAGGGAGATTACCGGTTTTATTATCTCATCTTGTAATTGAACCGCCATTATGTAACTCTATGAGAAAACACCTCCACCCGACTGAGTGCCTGCCCGTGGCGGCATTCGGGCAGGATGGGGATTCGGGGAGGGTTCCACCCCACACGGACAGGAACGCCATGGTGGTGGAGCTGGAAGTACCATTCACAATTAAAAATGCAGTTTAACATCACGGAACGATTCCATACCAGTTTTCTTAGAAAAATAAAAAAAAAGAATCAGTATCCGGGGAAGCGGTACCCGAGTGAATGCACAAGGGCTATCATCTCGCGGACCTGCTCATCCTGCTTT
This sequence comes from Methanoregula sp., assembly GCA_023228295.1. Taxonomy (GTDB): domain Archaea; phylum Halobacteriota; class Methanomicrobia; order Methanomicrobiales; family Methanospirillaceae; genus Methanoregula. The sequence continues at coordinate 1,559 of JALOBP010000074.1, read as the reverse complement.
GATGTCAGTCTCCGCCCTTTCTGGATGAGACGGCCCATACGGACGATCTGGATGCGCTGGTTCTGGGAGAGCACACCGGAATTATGAGCCCATTTGAGGAGATCGAACCACTGCGCCCGGTCAAACGAGATCCCGGGGGTGGAGGAGACTGGCCGGTAATTTGCCCCGGGAGCCGGCTCCTCATCGTCATCGACGGGTTCATCGGTTTCATCGCTGAAATCCTCATCTTCATCCTCATCCCCTGCACACACATCCTCTTCTGTCTCATCGGGTTCCTCATCATCTGGTTCCGGAATTTCAAGGACAGGAGGACACGCGATCGCATCCATGGTTACTTCCACTGAGGGGGCACAGACAATCGTGACAACCGGCTCTTCAGCACCCTCAATGTCGTCCTCGAACAGGTCCTCAAAACGGGTGACCTGCGGTGTTTCTGGTTCCGCCGGTGCATCCTGTACAGCCATGATGGAGCGGGATGGTTCTTTCATTTCCATGGGAAGACTGGATGTCCGGGAGACAACGGATCGGGTCTCTGCTGCAACCGGCTCCTGCCCGCTCATGGGCTTTCCCGGTTCTTCCCGCCGCATTCTATCCTGGGCGGCAGCAAACCGCTCATTGTCAGTCATGTGGTCATCCCACTCATCGGCAAGGGCGACCCGTGCCTGGTCGATCTCGGATTCAAGGGAGACTATCTGCCGTTCTGCTGCAAGCTTTTCCCTTGTGATGAGCCGAACCTGTTCCTCAAACTCATGCAGCCGGGTTGAGGAGCCATCCAGTTCTGCGCTGAGCTCCTGGATCCTGCACTCACTTGCAACCTCTAGGGCACGTAAGCGCTCTTCAGCGTTCCGGCGTTCTTCCCGTTCTGAATCGAGCAGGGCCCTGCTGCGTTCCTGTTCCATACGGGCCTCGCGGATCATCTCTTCGGCGTTCTCACCGGAGAGCGCAGTATTCCGGAGATCCTCTTCAACGGAATGGCGCTGCCGCCGTTCGGTCTCAAGGGCCGCTCTGACCTGCTCAAGTTCATCGGTAAGGGAACGCACCAGTTTGTCGGATTCGACCTGATCACCGGCTACAGTATGCAATTCATCCTCAAGGGAACTGACCTGCGCAAGCGATTCGCTCAGCCGTGTGTTCAGGAGGGCTCGTTCACCGGCAACAGCGGCAAGTTCCTGTTTTACCTGAACAAGATTGTCCCTGTGCGAATTGAGATCGGACTTCGCCTCTTCATGGGCTCCCTGCAGCGAGGAGAGGGCAATGTCCCGTTCCAGCAGTGCGGCCTGTAGCGACTCGCGGGCCTCGGCCTGTTGCTGCTTCTCCCGGTCAAGGGCTGCCCGTAGTTCAGAGATCTCGGCATCGAGGGAATGGATCTGATCAAGGGCCTGCGCACCCACATCTTTCAGCTCGTTACACACCTGCTCCAGCTCATCGGCGCTGCGGGTTTTTTCCTCAAGGGATGAACGCAGGGATGTAAGTTCAGATTCTAGGGATTGGACCTGCGCCTCGGCCTGCACGGTTACGGTTTTCTGTTCGGTACATGCCTGCTCCAGCTCATCGATGCC
>JALOBP010000160.1 GCA_023228295.1 Methanoregula sp. | reverse complement strand
TGTCGTCGCGGCCGTGTTCTCGTATGTCGTACTCGGTGCCGGGTTCTTCACAACCCAGACTGCACAGGCAACCGTGCACACCGGTGTCGCACAGGCAAGCTCAAGTCTTGAGATTGTCGGTAACGTTATGGGAATAGCAGTTACAGAGCCAGCAACCCGGCTCACCTATATTAACACGAGTGTAGCACTCACTGCCGGGGGTACCGCAATGGACCTCAAACAGATGGTCATTTCATACTCCGATACCGCTGGTGGCAGGAATCCGAACATCAGCTTTACTGAAGGTGATGGCGTTACTACAGGAACTATGAATGACTGCGATGGCACTGGCACCGGTGTGTTTGATGATTCAGATACTATCGCTAACCAGCACTGGTGCGTTTCCCAAAAGATCAATGACTTAAATGTGGGATCAGAAAACGACCTGCTGGAACCAAACGAGATCTGGGTCCTTTCAATCAATATGCCCTCCACTGCGAAAGTTAACCAGAAGATTACCGTTAACTTACAGCCTGCTGTTGGAGCAGTTCTCCCGATCACGAGAACCATCCCGGGTGCAATTAACCCCGTTCAGTCAATCTATTAATCTTCCCTTTTTTTAGTTCTCAATCAGTTCCAGTCAATACCTGTTCCTATTACAGGATCCTGCGTGGGGATTACCCCTTTATATGAACGGGAAAAAGGCTCGCAGTTCTCTTATTAACTGGTTCGTATCGCATTCTGCGTTTCTTTAACAGTAAGAATGTTTATTAATTACGAATGTAATATAACGATTGGATATTTTATGGCGGTTAACCAGTCACAGGTAGACCATATCATCACAGCCGCTTCCGAGGACGATCCGGAAGTCAAGCTCCAGAACCTCGAACGTGAGGTCGACCTGATAAAAACATCCATCAAGCGTCTTCTCATGGACATCCGTGAGCGGATGAACGAGATGGAAAATCCCTTCACTATTGTTGCATCACCGGGAGGTGCCGGTGTTGCCACGGGTACTTCTGAAGCGGATGAGGCCCGCAATTCCGCTCTCGAAGCACGCGAAGCCGCACTGGATGCCCGTGAAACACAGCTTGACGTGACAAAGTCAAAGATGGAAGAAGAGGAGGAGAAAAAAGAAGAAGTTTCCGCCAAGATCGAACCAGTTCCCTCAGAGGAAAAGAAACTCCTCGATGAACAGATGCTTGCGGCATTGCGGTCACAGATCGGCATGCCCCCCAAACCCACGCATGCCGGGCTTTCATCAGCAAATGATAAGGCACTGAACGAGAAACTCCGGCTGCAGAAGGTCTACAAACTCTTCAAATGGACTCACACTTCCGTTCGGAAATTCGGCCATGACCGGCTTGAGATTATGCTCCAGTCCTATCGGGTAATGGGATATATTTCCAAGGAGTCGTGTGATGAGATCCGCGAGATCTCCCGGCTGATGCCCGCAAATCTTGGAGAGGAGCATGAGGTAGGCCCGGATGAGTTCGTATCCGAGCTGTACGCCCTCAACCGGATCCTCACCCCCAATGACACTTCCCTTGATCAGGACATGATTGAAGTCATGATGGAGCAGCGGCAGCAGATGCCCCTCACCATCGGAAGGAAACAAGAAGACCGGATCGATCTCTCCGGTATTTCGTTAAACGAGAACAAAACCGCTTCAAAGAATAAAGAAAAAGATGAAGAATGGATGAATCTTCCGGACAGGATATAACCGATGTCTGCCGAGACCTTCACCACCGCGATGTTCCTGATAACTGCTGTAATAGCTGCAGGTGTCCTGATCAATGCGGTTTTCCCGGTTGTTTATAATATGGCCGGGACATTTTCCTCGTCTACGCATGCCTCGGACGAACGTCTCCGTACGGATTTTAAGATCGTGACGATGCATGCAAAGGAAGATACTGCCCAGATCTGGATGAAAAATATCGGTAGCTCCCGGATAGCAATCAGCGACATAACAAACCGGTCTGATGTTATTTTAGGTGTAGAATCCGTGAATTATTATAACCGGCTCACCTGGGACAAAACGGGTGCTGGGAGTTCCGGTACCTGGACGGTAGAATTTGGATCCGACTATGATATCAATAATAACAACTACTGGGATCCCGGTGAAACAGTAAAGATCACGGCATACTCAACACAAATTCCTACTGAAGGGAATATTGTCTATTTCCAATTTGTTCTTCCAGGCGGCACATTGCGTTCAACAGAATTCACTACGAGTTGATAGAAAATGGCCGTTGCTGAGATTATCGGGGCTGCTGTCGGAGTACTTCTCCTTGTTGTCGTAGCATACGTACTTGTTGGTGGAACCCTCACTGCCGCGGAGACTATGGCAACGGCACAGAAAGACATTACTTTACTAAATGAAGCACGATTGAGAACTTGTATTCTCATAACCGTTCCTGAAATTAATGACGATACGAATTCACTAAACTTTAATGTTACCAACAATGGAAACGAAATCATATCCGATTTGCCCCATATGGATGTTTTTTCTTTTAATAAAACAAAGAAAGAATATATACGGTATCCGTATGACACAACAGGTTCTGTTGGAACATGGCTAGATTCGATTTATGAAAATGACTATATTCATAAAAATGAACTGGATCCCGGTGTAAATATGACCGTTAAAGTAGCATTTTATCCAGATTCGAGACCAGATAACATCCAAATCATAACCAGCAACGGGGTTTCTGCATCATCATCAGTATAAGCAGGGGAGGAAAGTTACATGGCATCAATGTCTGATCTGATGGGGGGGGACGACCGGCAGATTATCTCTACCGGCAACTCCGAACTCGACAAGAAAATAGCCGATGGCCTCCCGATTGAATCGCTGACCCTCATAGAGGGAGAAAACGATACCGGGAAGAGCGTACTCACCCAGCAGATCATCTGGGGCGCCATGAAACAGGGACTGTCAGTTGACCTCTTCACCACGGAGAGCACGAGCAAGAGTTTCATCAAGCAGATGGAGTCCATGAGCCTTGACATCTCCGAATATTTTGCCTGGGGATACCTCAAGGTGTTCCCCCTCCACGTTGTCGGCTTCGAATGGAAAAAAGAGGAGATGGATGGCATCCTTTCTCACCTGATCACGCATATCCAGAACAGCAAGTCCCAGGTTATTATCGTCGATTCTCTTACCCTGTTCACGGAATATGCCAAGACCGATACGATCCTCACGTTCTTTACGAACTGTAAGTCTCTTGTGGACCATGGCAAGACCATTCTTGTTACCCTCCATACCTATGCATTCGAGGAGGACACGCTCGTCCGTATCAGGTCCATCTGCGACGCCCACCTGAATATGAAGAAAGCCCTTGTAGGCGACAAGTACGTCATGGTGATGGAAGTTATCAAAGTACGGGGCGCACGCAAGACCACCGGGAACCTGGTCAGTTTCGAAGTACATCCCGGATACGGCATGAAGATCATCCCGATGAGCTACGCGAAGGTCTGATATGGGCACATTATCCGTTGCGGTCAACCTCCCGTTCAAGCCGGAAGTTATTGATACCAACATCGATTTTTACAATGATATCGAGTCCAGTGCGCTGTACAAGATGCTCCCGGCCAATGCCAAGGAGTATGTCAAGGCAAGCCCCCATCTCCTGGAATACCTTCACACGTTCCCGGTAAATACATAC
>JALOBP010000073.1 GCA_023228295.1 Methanoregula sp. | reverse complement strand
CCCAATTCAGCTACGATTGATTCAAGATTCTTTTGGACTTGTTCTTTAAAAATTTTATAATTCTTTTGGTTTTTCGTCCAATCCAATTGAATTTCTTCTAATGTCATTTTTTATTGTTTTTTCAATCGTGAGATCACTTCAGCTTTCGTATCGCCATTCACTAGCTGCTCAGTTTTCACATTTTCCTCAAATTTATCCTGATTCCCAATAATTTTAATTCCATTTTCAAATTCAAGAAACATGCTTTTAATAGAACGATCAATTAATGCAGTGTTTCGAATAATATCCTTGATTCCTACACCCTTGTCAATTAAATATTTTTCATACGAATCTCGATGATTTGTTTGAAGTGCAGATGATGCAAATTTCCGAGGCTGAATCATATTTCCTTCATTTGATAAATACGAAAAAAGATGAAGTCGATATTTTGATTGTGTGACAGGATCATCTACTTTTTGTTTGAAAAAATTCATCGAAACATCGTAGAAATCTTGAGTTTTTATCAATGGATCATCCGTCAGATTACATCCTAAAAACTGTTTTAAAAAGAAGTTCGCATAATCTGTTTTTCCAGATAATTGATTGTCACAAATCATTCCACTGTATTTACCTTCTTCTGTAGTATCAGAACGAAATAATGATATTTTGAAAAATTTTGTATTCTTTGTTAAAATCAAATCTTTGATATTATTGATTTTAAAGGTCTTTTTTCCGTCTTTTACTGTTTCTTCAAGACGCACGCCTTCATCTCGTTCAATTTTAAGTAAAGCAACTAAATTATATTTCTTATTTTTCCCAATAATTATTGTTACAAATCCACCAGGGTTGACACCAGTTTGTATATTATTTAAATGCTGGGCAATTATTTTTGATTTTTTAACAAAATCTGGAATGATATTTGAGGAATCGTTGTTTCTTTTCTTCAGAAAATATTTTACAATTTCCGGCACGGGTGAAGAATCCCCTGATGAAAAAATAATATCATGCGATTTAGGCGATCCGATTGTTAGAATAATTCGACTCTTTATTACATTTTTTGCTGCATCATCTAAATCGCTCTCAATTTCACTAAAAATTGGAGGATCCTTTTTTGGTCCGATTTTTTGTTTTTTTACTTCATGAAAAATAATTTTTTCGATTTCTAATGATCCTATGTCAAACATAGTTATTCCCCAATACGGTGGTATTAGTAAATACGAGTATAATTATTATTCCATATTGTATGCGCTTTTCTCTCTCTGCTTTTCTTGGACGACCGGCCACCCCCCCGATACCCCGCCATACCTGTTACCAAACAGTGATACCCGCTCAAGAAAAATCATAGAAGGACCTTACATCAGCCCCTCGCACAACCCCTCGATCTCCCGGTCCGATTCCACCTGCTGCCCGATGGACTGGAGTGGGTTACTGAGCCCGCCGCCCCGGAATTTATCCCGGAGCGGGTCGATCCTGGATTTGAGTCCGGAGGCAAGGCGCATGGGGGATGTACCTGATTGTGGATGGGCGTGAAGTGGATTAGGAGATGCCGATTTTTTCAGGGAAATTGAATGCTGCAATATGATCCTTTTTCTTCCATTCAACACTTTCAGGAAGATATTTTTCAAGATAATAATTTGAAAAAAGATTGTTGTTTCGAAATGGATCATCTGAAGTCTGGGTCATAGAAAACACCGGATTCTGATGAAAGATTATCGATTAACTCTATTTATTCCTTCATAATTGAAAGTCGATTGAATTAATTTTCATTAATCCCTCCATCTCATCAACCATTGTTCCCAGTCAATCAACACCCCAATCCCACTGATAAAGCCGAATCATCACATGTTTATTGATGATGAAAGGTTGATCCACTCGCCATCTATCTCCTCCAACGCAGCGCCCCCCGTGAAAAAACTCGCACCACACACATCCCCCTATCACGGATACCCTGATATACCTATCACTAAACAGTGATACGTATCTGGGTTCTGATTACTTGACGGTTGGTCGAAACGTTTTATTACGTGTGATACGTCGCGGCAGGTAAGAGCGCAACAGTATCTTTTTCATTTATTGTACCTACTGTTCCTTTAATGGTAACATTGCTTGAATGGTTCTCTGTTTTTACCTTACTCATCGGGATTACAATATGGGTACTACTACACGTTTTACAAGAGGATTCAATTGCAATAATTAAGGATACAATTTTTAGCAGCCTAATTAATTGGAATAGAAGAAAACAAACAAGAAGGTAATTTTTTCATTTACTCATAGTTCCATTATACTAAGTATAATGGAACTGTAGGGACTTTTTCATTAAATAAGATCAATCAATATTTACAAAAATGGTCACTTTCATACCGCGCAGAAAAACTCCAATTTAACCGAAATTATTAGAGATTTTGTAATAATAACATGCGGCACGGTAGGGTTCTCAACCAAATACTACTTAACTAATAATCGTTTATACAAAGCATTCAACTGTTAAAGCGCGCAGAAAATCAATAGGGAAAAAACCTTAATTTATAAATAAATGTACAAATTTGTTCATTTTACTCTACAAAATTCAATCAAATTACGAGCAAATTTATATATCCAAAATGAGTATCTGTTAAGGTTTCAAAAACCGGGCGAAGATTTCCCATCCAAGGTTTGAGAGGGTCGAGATGGTGGAGACACTTGACATATGGAATACAGAACTTCCCGATTTAAAAATTAATAGGGAAAGTCTTGTAAAAAATTCAAAACGTTATCGTATCGGTAGCGTACGCTTAGCACTTGGTAGAGTATGTACCCAAGAAGATTTTGATAATGTCAAGGAAAGGATTCTTAGTAAACCCCTCCCGTAATTTTTTGTGATATTAATGCCTGATAATTTTTTTTCCGACGAGGAGTTATCTCAATTAAAAGAGATTACCGAATTATACAGTATCACAAAAACGCTAATTATCTATTCTGAAGAACTTAACAATCTTGAGACCTTTGTACCTCCCATTAACGAGCTTAAAGATTCTCATGATCATTTAATGAGAGTATATTCTGTAAAATTTGGGTTTAATCCGGGAATGCCAGAGGATTATCCTAAAAAGAATATTGAGAAGGTTTTCTCTCATCTTTATCGAGCTGCCTTCGAATGTTTGGATTATGTTAGAATTTTTCAAAAAGATGCAATTACTGAAAAATTAGAGGGAGTGTCCAACGATGCACTTGTTAATGTATTCCCTGAGTATTATCAAACGATAAGACCCAGAATTGAAGCACTTATTGAACAAATCCCATCTTATAAGAGGGACAAGGACATTGGACGCCCAGATTTAGTTACGGTAAAACAATACTATAACTCAATATTAGAGATAAAAGAGCATATTAAGACAATTGAATCAAGAAAAGCTGCTTTAGTAGATTATGATGTTCGGAGAAGAACTGAAGAATTAAAAAAGAGTTGGATTGAATTTTTCAAGTTTATCATAGTTGCTATTATTGGCGGAGTTGTATTACATTTCTTATGGCCTTAAATTTTTTTACAGTCACCCCTATCATCGTTTCCCATCGGTTCTCTATCAGGTTAAAAAGGATATTTGCCATCTATGCCGGAGTCATACCGTTGATCCCCAGGTGTGGCCAGATGTAGTTGTAATACATCAGAATCCTAGTGGCAAACTCGTCCACTCCCAACGGTTTGCGTGATCAGGAGACATAAGTCCTCCGACCGGCTCCCCCCTCACATTTTTCCCACAACATCGCCGCCCAATCCCCACTCTTTTCTCCAAACCCGCAACGCACAGCCAACCATTTCTCCGGATGTGTCATGGCGGAACAGGACCTTTTTTGTGTTGTGTCCGGATGCCCTGGATGAAGACGCACGGATGCGCTTCTCATGGGCCTTCTCGATCTTCCTGAACTCCTCCGGCCCGACCATCACTTCAATGAGCGAGTTGTCGAAGTCCTCAAGGCGCTTCATCAGCGGCGACTCCTCATCAATAGAGTACAGCCAGGTCCTCCCCTCTTTTTTGATCTTCACCATGCCCCGCTCCGCGAACTTCTTCATGGCTTTTGCAATGGACTGCCGGGTGAGCCCGATCTCCACAACCAGTTCGGCCATCCCGAATTCGATGCCATACATCGGCAGCAGGAACTGGAGGAGCCGGGTCTCGCAGGTGTCCCCGAGTAATCCCTCGAACGGCGGTTTCATGAGAATGTCCCTGCCCGTATATTTGCAGACACGGTTTAAAATTGTTGTTAAAAAAAGTTAACAGAACTGGCACGGTCAATCAAGGTTATGACCTCCAGAAAATAACTGGTAACTGCTGACACTGGCACCCATCTGGAATACTATTATAATAGTATATTGCTATCTTGTACATGCCAATCGTGTGACAAACAACACACATGTCATACATATGGGGGGATGCAAATGGCAGAACCATTCAATACAACCATCATACTGAAAAAAGAGGATGCCGTTCGTTTCCGTGAGTACGATCACAATCCGTGGAACCACGAAAATGACCGGAGCAGGGCAGCTGCAAAGCGTGCTCGGGAACTAGCGAAGGCTTTTCAATTCTAAACCATGAAGATCAATCCAGCCGAGATTGATTTAATCCTTTTATCTGATTCTGTTCTGGTTGACCTTTTTCGTTGTGCTGACCGGGATGGGAGTATCCCGCTCCAGAATTTCCTGACGCATCACGCACTGGATAACCAGAAGAAGAAGTTATCCTCCACATGGATTATTGTGAAAAAGAGCGACCCGGAGATCCCTTTGGGATATTTCTCTCTAGCCTGTGCCAGTATCGATGTGAATGATCTGGATGCTGTGGATCTGAAAGGCTGCCCGATATTTGAGCGTTTCCCGGCATTACTCATCGGGAAATTCGCAGTCGATGACCGGTACCAGAACACGGGGCTTGGCACTCTGCTGATGGATTATGTGTATGCCATTACGATCCGGCTGTCGGGTATTACCGGCTGCCGGTACCTGATTGTGGAATCGAAACCGACATCAACGTGGTTCTATGAAGAGAAATGCAATTTCATCCGGGTTCGGGAACTGGATGGCGGGAATGTTCTCTTTTACAAGAATGTGCTTACGCTGACGGAATCGTGAAAGCACTCGCCATCAGCCCCACTTCCACCGTACCCATCCCGTTTTTTCCCTAAACCATCCCCGCCCAATCCCCGCTCTTTTCCCCAAACCCGCAACGCATACCCGGCCATTTCAAAAAAAACCCGGCTGTTCAGTCACGACTAAGCCCTTTTACGGCGTATACTAGTATGTCAAAGGGGCCCCGGAGACAGCGGAGAATCCTGGTGGATTCTTCTCGTCTTCCAGGTTCTGCAGAACCTGTCGGACACAAAGTAAAACCAAAAAAAGAGTTGAGAAAAACATGGCAGACTTTATCCAGAAAACAACCGTCAAGACCGCAATCAGAACGCTCGCAAGCCCGATTTCGGACGTTGCGGCATTCGATGCCATCGTCGCATCGGTGCTCGCCACAAACCCGTTCGGCTGCGTGGAATACATGACCGCCGGCGTCACCCACCCGGCCGTTGAGAAGACCAAGGAGGGCTACGTGGCAAAGGTCGTGTACCAGGACACCATGGCAAAGACCGTGGGGAACGACTCCTCGAAGTTCGACACCATCGCCGGGTTCATGGCCGGGGCCGCTGCGCTTCTCTCCGACACAGCCCTTGCCGCAGCCCACGGGGGCACGGCCGTCCGGGACTCCGGGAGCGAGACCTACTCGGCCACGCTCAAATGCCACGACCCCAACGGGGAACTGTACTTCGTGACCTTCTCCCGCGAGAGCGTGAGCCTCACATCGTACTCGGACGACGCCATCAGGACCAAAGTCGAGACCTGGGCCGACACCATGCCGGCACTTGCGTAAGGGAGGAATTGAACATGGACAGCGAACTCATCATCACCGGCGCCTTCCTCGGCGCCGGCCTCCTCGCCTACGTCATCATCCCCGGGCTCCTCGTTATGTGGGACCGGGTCCTCGACCACATGGAAGAGGGCGGGTCAAAGTAACGCGATAAGAACAACGGGCAGGGGGAGAGCCCCTGCTCACTTTTTTATACATCCGGGAGATACCCCCAAGGGTTCCGGTGCCGGGAGCCTGAAGGGTACGTGCACCGGGTACGTCCACCAAAAAAAACTGCCCGCGGGTTCAATTCACGAACAGACCACCGGATCCAAAAAGCCTGCAGGCCCGACTTGAAAACTGCTTATGGGAACCGGAAATACCGGGAAAAATAGAGAAATGATCGGGGGGTTATGCTTTCTTACCGGTGGACTTCTTGGCATCGGTCTTCGCTGCTGCGGGTGCTGCCTTAATAATTGTTATGGAAACATATTTATCCGGCACATGGAATGTTTTACCCACCTCATGACGGGTGCCGGGAACACAGAGGGCCGGGCAGGATGGTGGCACCCGGAACGGCCGGAAAACCTGTGCACAGCATAGCCTCCCGGATAGCGGGTGTTCCGGCGTAATCTCCAGTGGAAATAAAGGGGTATATGAACATTTTGAATTTGCCGGATTGACCCCCCAGACACAATATTTGAGTAAAATCAAAAATCCGTATCGAAATGGAAGAATTGATCTCTCCGAATCGGGCCCGGTTTTATCAGGGCTCGGAACCTGGGAAAAACGCACAGGTAAAATTCCGGAAATAAAGTCCCCGATGCACCCTGCCGGTACAGGTTTTCTGCCGCCGCATCCAGGCTGCATACCCACGGGCAGTACGGCACACGGTTCCTCGCAGTATATACACCATTTTTCCTGCTGCCCTTCATCTACCCGCAAGGCACCCCGCACTTCTGGGTCTGGGCCGGGCTGTGGACGCCGTAACGGGCCAGCGCCTGCCCGTATTTACTCTCTGAAACCATCACGAGAGATCGATTATCGCGGGCCATCCCGCGAGGAGTGGGGAGAGATGGCCCACACCCCACCTAAACATTCACGGTCGCAACAACCGCGGCATGGTCCGAAGCTTCCGTCCTCCGGTTCGTTACGGTCGGGTATTTCTCACCCTTCGCGGTATAGACGCCGTGCCGCGCGATATGGACCGGGCCCAGTTTTTTCTTCAGCGCATCGGAGATGACGATGTAGTCCAGCTGGTCTTTGCCGGTCCGGTACGTGCCGCGTTCACCGGCAGGCAGCTCCTCGTTCACGTTGTACATGCCGGCCTTGCCCAGCAGGGGGGCAAGCGACGGGCTGGTTGCAGGAGAGTTGAAGTCGCCGGCAACCACCACGTACTCCTTTGACAGATTGTGGGTGTCGAGCAGTTCGGCAACCCGCGTGGTCTGCACGAGCCGCCGCTTGTTGCCCTGCGGGTCGTCTTTGGAACTATAACCCATGGACTTGAAATGGTTGATGAGCAGGTGCAGGGGGGTATCCGGTGTCAGCGCAAGGTTCACTTCAAGGCAGTCGCGGGAGAAAACCAGGGTGTTCTTCGCCGTTTTGTCATGGACATGGCTCTGCATCCAGTTGATGGGGACCCGCGACATCACGGCCAGGTTGATCCCGCGGCCGTCATTGCCCTGAATTGACATGATATACGGGTACGGCTTCTTCCCATCGGGCTTGAGGAAATTCTTGTACAGGATATCGTTATGGAACCCCATGAGGGTGAGACGGTCCTCGACCTCGATTAAGCTGACGATGTCCGCGTCGAGATCCGAGATCACCCGGGCGACATTGTTGACCGCCTCATCTTTCAGCGTGGTCTTTTCAAAGCTCACGTACCCGAGCCACTCCGCTGCACCCTTTGCAGATGCAGCTTTTCCGCGGATATCGTTGATTGTGGCAAAACCTTTCAGGGTGTCGGATAACCGTTTGATCTCATTTTTGTCAAAGACCGGTTTTTTCAGCTCGGCCTTGAGAAGGTCGACCTGGTGCAGGAGCTCCGTTGCTTTTTCATCAGACTCTTCAAAGATGCCAGGCCTCGTAAAGAGGTTCTCGCAATTGAACGTGGCTATTTTGAATTCTTTTGACATACTGCAATCCTGGACAGGCCCCGGGCCGTCATTTCCAGTTGCCGGGAATTGTCCGCTGGTTTCCGGTTTATGTTGAAGTATATATATTTTGCATTCCATCCGCATAAAGGTATAATAAAATTTACTGCAGGGAAAAACACCAGTCACCCGGCCCCGCGCTTTTCCCGGCCATCCCCGTACTTTAATGCACGATCGGGAGGAGGGTTTTCCCAGCATCCGGCCGGCAGCAAGAATCATAAAGAGGAGCACACCCACATACATGAGCATGAAATACACGGCACGGCATATCCAGCGATTCCTTGAGCAGGGTAAGATCGACCCCGAGCTCTGGAAGAACCATTTCCCCACGCTTCTGCCGACCCAGGTGCCGGCCTGCGAGGAGTGCAGCGAGTTCAAAGACCGGACCTGCGCGGGCGGTCAGGACCCGGTGGAATGCTTCTTAGCAAAGAAACCGGAGGCGGCGGAAGGGGAGGAACAGCGGAAGAAGAAGCGGGACCCGATGCTCGGTATGGGGGCAAAGGGGCAGCGGGTCCATGGCACGGCACGGCCAAAAGACCAGTCGAAGATGTGAAGGGTTGCCGGGATGGGCAGTCTAATGAAAAAACAGCCTGGCGTTTTTGCCTGACGGGCATCTGACAGAATAGTGCACAGAGACATCCCAAAAGAGATTGATAGTGATAATGGTTTTATGAGAAAACCCTGATTTTTCTAAAGAGAGTGGCGATATTTAATCATCGTCCTCCTCATCGAACTGCGGCCATACGTACTCATCGCTGGCGGGGTCCTTGCCCTCATCATCAGACACCCGGAGATCCCGCAGGGGATCGTCCTCCGGGTTGAGGGGATCCCACGGGTCATCCCTGCTGCCCCGTATGCCCTGCCCGCTATGGCCATCGCCCCCCCGGTGACCCGCACGGCTTTTTCCACCTCGTACCATCCACACCTCACCTCCGATTTTCCGGTTACCGGAAAATAAAAAATCAATCCGATTTTAGGGATATATAGATTTGCAATGCATGGTCGTTGTCGGGGCATACCGGGGCCAGATAGTTCCTGCAATACCGCTGCCCGTCACCTTCACATCGGCCGATGCTGCGGTGCAGGTTGTTCCGGAACAGGTTGTACAGTCGGGATCATGGTGATATCCAACACGTAGTCGCCGACAAACGGGGTCGGGATCGAGCCCGGGTCTCCCACGGTTTCGGTCACGTACTCCTCGTCCTGGCCGAACCCATAGTGTTTTTCGAGCGTGATCCAGGTTCCGCCGATACCTCCCAGGCTCGTGGCAACGGCAGCATCCCCTGTTTTGAAGACGGAATATACCGTACATGTGGGGACGCCACCGGCCACCGGCATGCGGTCAATCGGCGTGAACGTACAGACAGGCGTTCCTCCGGCCGGGTAATCGCAGCCGTACCGGGTTTTCGAGCGTGAGGGTATTTTTCTCCGGGCTGAGCGTGGACACCGTGCCATTCAGCGTGACTTCCTGGATGACCGCTGATGCCGGCAGGGTACACTACAACAAATAAAAAACCATTAATACGCCCGGTAATATACAATAAACTCTCAATTATCGGATGTGATTATTATCGGTTGGCAGGATACAAAAGAGTGGATTTTTACCATCGTGATCATCTTTGGAGTGCTGTATATGACCTATGCTGCGATTACGTCCCAGTTCGTGGGTTGGATCTGGGATCTTGTCTACCTGCTCCTGTTCATTCTCTACTTAGGATTATACATTACCGTTTTTGTAAGGGGAAGATCCCGGTTTGCTTCGAAACTGCAGTACCAGATCGCCTTTATCCTTATGACATGGGTACTCATTGCGGTCATGCTCAGCGCACAATGGATGGCCGAGGGAATTTTTAATCAGAGAGATACCTTCAAATATGCAGTTACCCCAGTGGTTGCGATCCTGTTCTTTGCCCCGGATGAGTCGGAATTTTCAAAAGGTCCGGGCATGGGAGAAAACTTCAGGAGGTCCATACCAGACGCCAATACGGACAGCCGACCGGGGACTGATCCTTCTGCCATCTTCGACCGGCCAGGGCCCGAAAAGAAGGACATTAACCCCTATGAATACGACCCCTACAAGAAGAAGGAGCGGTAACGTGTTTTCTGGTTGCCCAATGTAACAAGTTTCACATCACACCGCCACCCTTTTTTCCCTCACCAGCCCAACCCTTGTATCATGAAGGTGACCTTCCTTGGGACCAACGGCTGGTTCGACACCGCCACCGGCAACACCGTCTCCGTGCTCGTGCAGACGGAAGAGTATGACATTATCTTCGATGCCGGCAACGGGATTGCAAAGGCCGACCGCTACATCTCGCAGGAGAAGCCGGTTATCCTCTTCCTCTCCCACTTCCACATAGATCATATCGCCGGGCTCCACACGCTCGTCAAGTTCCGGCTCAAGGCGGGCCTGAAGATCTATACCCTGCCGGGCGGTGCTGCCCACCTCGACACGTTTGTCGGGGAGCCGTTCACGGTGCCGCTTAATAACCTCCCGTACCCCGCCCATGCCATCGAACTGGAGGAGGGTACCCACAAGCTCCCGTTCACGGTCGAGTGCCTCCCGCTCATCCACCCGGTCCCCTGCTTTGGCTACCGGGTGGAAATCGACGGGAAGATCATCGCTTACTGCACGGACACCGGCGTCTGCGACAATGCAGTCACCCTTGCCCGCGATGCCGACTTACTCATCACCGAATGCGCCTTAAAGCCCGGGGAAGAAAGTCCCGGATGGCCGCACCTCAATCCCCAGGACGCGATCGGGATCGCGGAGAAGGCACACGCGAAGCGCCTCGCACTGATGCATTTCGGGGCCGAGGTGTACAAAACACTGGGGGAGCGCAAAGCCGTGCAGGATGAATTTGAGAAGGTCTCCCCCGGGCTCATCGCTGCAACGGACGAGATGACTGTGGAGATTTAAAAAAAAATTATTCGCCGATTTTCTTCAACAGCCACGCCATGTTCTTTCCCAGCGTCTTCATCGTCATGATACCTTCCTCATCGTTATTCACGTCGCCCTGGGCAAGGCCGATCCCTATATTCCAATAGGATGAGCCGGGAACAACCATCTGGCTGATAAAGAAGAAATGATTCATGGTGTCGAACGCGTGAATTGCTCCGGCCCGCCGGACCGCGACCACCGATGCCCCTACTTTCCTCCGGAACATATCCTGGTTGGCCTTTGCCACGTACCCAGCACGGTCAATCAGGGCCTTCATTTCGGCCGAAACATCCGTGAAGTACGTGGGCGAAGCGAGGATGATCCCATCTGCATCCAGCATCTTATCGATACAGTCATTGAGGATATCTCCTTTCACCGCGCACCGCTTATCCTGATTCGTGAAGCACATCCCGCACGCCGTACAACCACGGATCTTCTTTCCAGCCAGCTGGACGAGCTCGGTCTTGATCTTCTCCTTTTTCAGTTCATTAAAGACAGTCTCTACAAGGATAGCCGTGTTGCCATCTTTTCTCGCACTCCCATTGAATGCAACGACTTTCATGGTACACCTACTGGGTATGTTGATATGCTGTTATAAAAAAACGATGTGGATAAAAGCACGGCAGGATCTGCCTGTTCCGATGCGCCATCTTATGAGCTCTCACGCCAAATATAGGAGCGATATGAATTCACGAATTCAGTTTTCCGACTTCAACCTATCAAAGGAAGTCGGCAGAGCTATAGAAGATATGGGCTTTGAAGAGCCCTCGCCTATCCAGGCACTCGCCATTCCTCTCATCCAGGCCGGGCGCGATGTAACAGCCCAGGCACAGACCGGCACCGGCAAGACAGCCGCGTTCGGTATCCCTGTCATTGAAAAGATCGAACCCACGAAACGTTGCGTGCAGGCTCTTGTGCTCTGCCCGACCCGCGAACTTTGTATGCAGATCGCCGAAGAGTTCTCAAGTCTCCTCGCCCACCTTCCCCGCATCACCGTCTTGCCAGTCTACGGGGGCCAGCCCATCGAACGCCAGCTCAAGGCACTCCATGCGGGCGTCCATATTGTCATCGGCACACCCGGGCGGATCATGGACCACCTTGACCGCAGGACACTCCAGCTGGGCGACGTGAAGACGGTTGTCCTCGACGAGGCCGACCAGATGCTCGACATGGGCTTCCGGGACGATATCGAGCTGATCTTAAAGAAGGTTCCGCAGGAGCGACAGACGCTGCTCTTCTCAGCAACCCTTCCGCAGCCGATCATCGACATCTCGAAACGCTTCCAGAACAAGCCGGAGTTCGTCCGCGTCCAGTATGCCGAACTGACCGTACCACAAATCGAGCAGTCCTATATCGAGGTTAAGGAACGCGAAAAACTCGATGTACTATGTCGCCTCATCGATTTAGAGGACCCCCAGCTCGCTATCATCTTCTGCAACACCAAGCGCAGGGCCGAGGAGCTCTCCGGTAAAGTGAGAGCGCGTGGCTACCGGGCAGATGAACTGCACGGTGACATGAAACAGTCCCAACGCGACCGTGTAATGAGCGGGTTCAGGAAAGGGGCGATTGATATACTGATCGCCACCGATGTCGCTGCACGCGGGATTGACGTGGACGACGTGGATCTCGTAATCAACTTCGATGTCCCGCAGGATGTAGAATATTACGTCCACCGTATCGGCAGGACAGGCAGGGCAGGCAAGAGCGGCAAGGCGGTTACCTTCGTCTCACCACGGGACTTCACAAAGCTCCACGAGATCCAGAAGTACGCAAAAGTCCAGATCGCCCGTATGCCAGTTCCCTCACAGAGCGACGTGGCCGAGACCCGTATCCGCGCTATGCTTGAAAAGGTCCGAGAGGCTGTAAAAGCCGGCGGTCTTGAATCCTATATTCGGATCATCGAAGAGGAGAGCGAGGAAGATCATTCTTCCATCGAGATCGCAGCAGCACTCCTTAAGATCCAGATGGAAGTCAGCACCACCGGGGGACAGGAAGAGAAGAGGCGCGAGGATATGGACTTTGCCGATACCGGTGCAGAGGTCGGTATGGTCCGGTTCTTCCTTGCCGTCGGCCGAATGCACAAGGTTGCCCCCAAGGATATCGTCGGGGCAATTGCCGGTGAGACAGGTATCCCAGGAAAAGCAATCGGCGCCATTCGCATCCTCGACTCCTACTCCTTTGTGGAAGTGCCAAAAGAGCATGCCACCGAGGTTTATACCATCATGAAAGAGAGGACGATCCGGAACCAACCCACGGGTATCGAACCGGCATCCGGCGGCAATAAGCCGCAGCGGTACTGAACAATTTCCCTTTTTTTTAATTTTTTTTTTATTTTCAACACTACCTGCCTATTGTCGGGACAGGCGAAAACAAAACATGGAATTCTCCCAGCGGGACTAAAAAGCCAAACACAACGGAATATGCCCGGTTTTCCACGGAGAATACCACATGTTTCTCATATAATATCACAGCGAAAACCCGCCACAATCCATAAAAAAAGATTATAACCGCCGGACCGTGGCCTCATCGTCCACATCCCGCTCATTGAGACCGTGTGCAACCCGCATCAGGCCAATGACCAGCAGGTACAGGCCGACAAGCCAGACAAAGATATTGAGGCTCAGCGCGGGGTTGATAATCAGGAAGATACCGACAATCATCGAGAAGATGCCGATCATGATAAAGACCATCCGCACCATGGTCTCAACAATGGCCATACCAACACCAATCACTATCTCGCCTATCCCGAAGATGAGCAGGAAGATCCCGATGAGGAGCCCCGTTGAAATAACCAGCAGTGTAGGCATAGCAATGGACAGGAGCCCGACAATGAGTCCGAACACCCCGAGACCGATGATACACCAGCGGGACCAGCCCTCGGCATCAATACAGAGACCTTCAACAAGGAAGATCGCCGACAACAGGACGATGATAAAGCCTGCAAGGACTGCAATCATATCCGTAGCAAGATTTGAAAAGAAGAGCATAAACAAGCCTAAAATGGCACCGAGTATCCCAAGGCCCACCATAGATTTCCACCGGACAGGATGCTGTTCATTCATAGTACATCCTCATTCCCGTGCGGGATAAGGATTGCGGGAGAATTTCGACGGGACCAGCCAAAAACCCGGCACTCAATTGCCAGGTATAGACTGTGGCCTTTTTTAAGGCACAACCATCTTATAATCCGACAGGCAACCATTCGAGTATGAAAAAGATCCTGACTATAGTCGGCATGCTCGTGTTCTGCACGATGCTTGTCTTAGTCGCCGGCTGTACAAAGACGGAGACACCGGTCGCTACACCGACCATCGCAACACCGGAGCCAACCATCGAGACGAACGTCCCCACACCAGTCCCTACCAGCGTTTCATCAACACCCGGACCCACCCAGACACTCCCGGATATGTGGAGCCTCGAGGTTCAGGTAGCCGGAAATGGAGAAGCTATCGACCCGCAAATTACCACGACAATTCGTGGAGGAAAAGGGTTGAACTTCATTCTTGCTGTGGATGTCAAGATAACCCGTGCCGATGGTAAAGTTGAGACCGGATCTATCACGAGACATACCACGTTCCGGGTAGGAGACTCAGTTTCATTACCGGTTACATCCGAGATGGGCAATGTGAACAGGGTCGAGATCTGGGCAACTGATCCTCAGGGCAACCAGGTTAAAATCTTTGACGATTACGTCCCGTTCCGGACTTACAACTAATCCAATTTTTTTGTTTTTAAAAACCGGTCAAGGGTAAATGTGTTCACCCGGGATGTAATCAGTCGTACCGGCACTCGCTCATCCTTGCCACGGAAAAAGTGATGATAGGGATGAAGATGCCAATCGCGATGATGGCAAAGCCTACCGGTTCGTCACCGAACGGGGGCATAAACGCAACCCAGATACCATTAGCGATCACGAACAGCGCAAGAAAACAACTGATTACCTTGATGATGGTCTCCATGTTTGTAGGCACCTGCTTCAAGTGCATGGATTGGAAACGTGAGGTAATAAGTCCTCTCTCTAGAGTGGCGAAATCCTGATGCACTCTTCTTCATTTTCCCGAAGTTATTTACCTATTTTCCGGGGATCCGCAGGGTTTCCCAGTCAACCTGGTGTGCCCGAACCGCATCCCGGATCACCCGCTGGGTCCTGCTGAGGCTGCCGGTGCCATGTTTAATGTCCATAAAAATAATCCGGATTTCTGATTTCTTCTCGTCCGCAACGTCGGTCAGGCCATCGAAGATCACGTAGTCAATGGGCGACCCGATGAAACGGGCATCGGCCGGGTTGTAGGTGAATTCAGGCAGGAGCGGGGCCATCTGCTCGGCAATCTTCCCTTTCAGGGTTGAGCGGGATCGGTTCACGGAATCCCTGCGGATCTCACCAGCGGCTTCCATCTTCCATTTCTCAAGCTCGGCGCGGTACCGGGCTTCGATAGCAGAGATCTGCGCTTTCACGTACAGGAAGCCGAGAGCAAAACCGGCAACAAGGGAGATGATGACGGGGATGAGGATTTCCGCAAACGACATAGGGGATGGTGGGGGGGAGAATTATAACTGGGTTGAGCGTGCGGGGTGAAGGTGCATCACGCACGTGACGCGGGCGGTCCGTCACCAACATAAACCCGCATCCGCTCCGTCACGATTTAGTGCCGGGGGAATCCCGGGAGGGCCCTGATCTCCCGTAATGTTTATACTGTCAACATACTAATGTTGACATATGCTTCTGCCCACGAACGAGAAAGGGTTCGGGTTCTGGACCATGCGGAGGAGTGGCGTGTCCAACATCACGATAGCCCAGCAGCTGGGCATCTCCCGACAGGCCGTGTCCCATGCGCTCCTGGCCATGGACGAGAAGGTGGATTCCGCCCTGCGGGAGATGGCGAATGCCAACCAGATCGCGATTGAGAAGGTCAATGCCGAGCGTGGGATCCTTATTGGGAAATCAATACCGTTTGCTGCACCGGCGATTATCTT
>JALOBP010000072.1 GCA_023228295.1 Methanoregula sp. | reverse complement strand
ATTCGCCGGTATTCGGGGATGTCGGCAAAGATCTTGGGCATGCCCGCCTCCTCGCGCCCCCCGATGAGGGGCTCGCACTTGTCTTCCCAGAGGACAAGGTGGTAGATCCCGTCGATGGGCTCCTTTCCTGCAATGTACTGCACGGGAACCGAGGCGGTGATGAGCGAGTATTGCGACCCGCCCATCCACTGTACGCCGCTGCATTTCTCGTACATGATGGCTACGAGCGGCCGGGCGATCGAGAACTCCTCCGGCACGTACTGCCGGAGTTTCTGTTCATCGGTCAGGTAACTGATTTCGAGGGTCGTGCAGTCATCGTAGGGGCATACTCCCCCTCCGGACGGGGTCCACTGCCGGAAATGGGCCGGCATGCGGTGCGTCAACCCGTCATCTTTGTTGCTGATGCGCATTCTTGTAACCTCCAAAAAAATCTGTTCAGGTTTCCTTTTGAAGATCACGCTATATCTGGGTTTACATTTGACTTTTAAAATAACGGTGAGGAGATATCGACGGGGGAAAAATATTTTTTTTATTTCACTCCGCCGTGGGCAGGGTGCCCAGGATAAATGCGAGGAGGAAGAGGAGCAGGCCATTGAAGAAGAGGATCGCTGCGGTGATCATGCCGGGGATGAGTCCCGGCAGGAGCATGGAGAGGCCAAAGAGGATCCCGATGATATTGAGTGCGGTCTGGGTGATGAGCAGGTTCCGCAGCGGTGCCGGCAGCGCGACCGGCTGGGCCGGGGCGTTTCTCATCTGGAACACCATCGGTACAACCCGGCCTGCAAGGAGGACGAGGCTGCCGATGAGGTTGAGGAGACCAAGCAGGATGCGGAGCAGGTCGGTGAGGGCCCCCGGCACGATGCAGGAGTACACTCCCATGGCAACAAAGACAAGGCCGATCGTGACAATCAGCCATGAGCGCCTGAACTGCCCGAGGGGCGTCTCGCCCATTGCAAGGATCTGGATGGCCATGATGACAAGCAGGAGCCCGAGCTGGCCGTCGGGCGAGAACGGGAGCAGGCCCAGGTTGACCGGGACCAGCAGGATGGCAAGCAGCGCCAGGAGCACGCCAAGGAAGATGAGCAGCGCGGTCGTGAACGCGAAGGGGACTTCCCGGAGAATGAAGAACAGGCCGGCGTTCTCCTTATTCTCAACAGTCGATCCGGGTTGCGTTGGGAATTTTTTCCCGGCAACCTCGATGCACCAGGCAAGGTAAAAGAGTGCTGCCCCGTCGATGATGAGGAGAATTGCCGTGAGAGGGCCGGTCGTGAAGGCCGGGATGAGCGTGACAAGGCCGAGCAGGAACGCCATGAGGTACACGAGAGCGCAGGCAGCGGTGAGGTGCCGGAGGATACCGGGGACGCTGAGCCAGAGGGTGGCCTTCTCTTTGTGGAGGAAGAGCTGGAGCAGGAGAATTGCACCCCCCAGGGTGAGGATGACCCCGACCAGCACCCGGACGATATCGGAGAGGAGGCCGGGGATGAAGCAGGCAAGCATCCCGGTGATGGCGGCCGCGATCCCGATGATGATGACAAGCCATGTCCGGCGGACTTCGCCGATCGGGGTCTTGCCCATCGTGATGACCTGGAGCGCAACGATGACAAGGAAGAGGCCATAGGTGCTGTCCGGGGCATAGGGGAGTGCGCCGGTCGAGATGGTGAAGAGGAGGAGCCCGAACAGGCCCATGAATATTCCAAGAACGAGCAGGATCACGGACTCCAGCGTGAAGTCGAATTCAGCGGCACCTGCCGGGGTCGGGGGGGTTTCGGTTGTCATTGCAGGGTAATCTCCATTTTCCTGGCACACCGGTATGCCGGCTGCCATATTTTTCCTGATGAATTCTTGTTCCGATTCTATTTGGGGGTTATGAAACGATCCCGCCCGGAGGAAAGAGGCGCTGGCGATGAGAAGGATCACGCCTTTGGTGAAACGAGAGATCCCGGTCATTTTCCCATCGGCCCCTGAAGGCCGGAAGAGGACGCGTTCCCGGGTGCCGGGACGGCATCCCGTTCCCGCCGATTTCCTGCATCCCGCTTGAGATCGAAGTCTTTAGAAATGTCCATGACATAGTATTCGTCTATATCCGGATCTTCCGGAACACACAGGCAGGTAATCCCCATGGCTGACACAAATCCAGGTACTTCCAGCAACGCAGCGCCGGAGAACGATGATGAGTTCAGGAAACGCTATGGCGAACATGTTGGCAGCGGGATGTCCGCGGTCGTCTATGCCCGCGATGGCATCGTGGCAAAGGTGTACCGGTCCGGCCAGCCTTCACGACAGGTGTTCCAGGAGGCGTTCACCCTGGCTGCCGTGGCGGAACACGGCATCCCGGCCCCCAAAGTCTATGGTGTTGAGACGTTCCATGGCAGGACCGCGCTCCTGATGGACCAGGTGAAGGGCGAGTCCATCATGGACATCATGCGGCGGTCCCCGGAGAAGACCAGCGAGTGTCTTGATAAAGTAGTGGAGCTCCAGGTCGCGATGCACAAGGTGAATTCCACCCACTTCCGCCCGATCAAGCTGGTCCTTATGGGGAACATCAGCGTGGCCCCCGGGCTTGACGATGCGGACCGGAAGCGGCTTTTTTCCCTGCTCACGGCCCTCCCGGACGGGCTTGCCGTCCTCCACGGGGACTTCCATGGCGGCAACATCCTCTTTGACGGCTCATCGTACAAGATAATCGACTGGGCTGAGGTTGCCCTCGGGGACCCGGCCGCGGACATTGCCCGGAGTTACCTGGACTACTTCTTCATGGACCGGAAGGACCTCGGGGAGATACACCTTGCGAAGTACTGCGCTGCTACCGGCATGTCGAAGGAGAAGGTCCTTCTCTGGGTGCCGGTCATAGCAGGATCGCTGTGCGGGTTCCTTTCCGGGGATGCAAACAGGATAGTCCGGACGCTTTTTTAAAAAAGCAGTCCGGGAGAAATAACCTGTTTTTTGGCACTCATGGAGGGTTGGCTCCTTCCGAATAAAAAATTGTCGTGCGATGTCTTCTGTCCCTTCTGTGGGGACGCTTTCACGGTGGCTCAATTACCGGTAATCTGCCCCGTGAGGGGGCGACGGCACGACATGTGGATCGCCGGACTGGACCTTATCACCTTTTTATGAGATTCGTATAGCCTTTTTATACCCGCCTAGCAGGGCTTCGCCTTTATCCCCTCACATTCCAGGTAATGTAACCCCCATATCCGCATTGCATCGAATATCGGGAACAGGTCTTTGCCATATTCCGTCAGGGAATACTCAACACGCGGGGGTACCTCAGGATACGCAACTCTTGAGATGATCTTCAGGTTTTCAAGTTCCCGGAGATGCGTTGTGATGGTCTTTGAGTTCACATTATGCATCTTTTTCTGGAGCCCGGAGAAACGGAGCGTTCGGTTCTTAAGGTTCCAGAGAATGAGGATTTTCCACTTGCTTCCCATGACATCAATAAATAATTCCACGGGACATTTGGATTTTATTTTGGATTCGGACATGTTTCACCCAATAGTTAATTTTTGGCAACAATGTTACATTTTTCCTTCTGCATAGTATTTGTAACTACACGGGAAACTGATGGTTGATAGTAAAGAAGGTATCAATGGCTAAGCCCAGTCCACAGTGCGTAAAATGTACCGTTCACCGGTGCAGTTCCAAAGAAAAGAACCAGACCGTACCGGCATCCTGCCCCTCCGAAAAGTACCCGGACCTGGTGAAGGAAACACGGGAAAAATACCAGCTCCCGGAAAACCGGGCCGTGATCCAGGGATGGCTTGGCCTGATGAGCAAAGTGCTTGACCCGCAAAAACAGAACGAAAAATACACCTGGACAAGAATCCATGAAATTATCGAATACGCGAAGATTCGCGGGATGAAACGGCTGGGCATTGCCACCTGCTATGCCCTGATGCCCGAAGCGAAGATGTTATCTGACATTCTTGAAAGCAGCGGGTTCGAAGTCGTTTCCCTGTCCTGTCTCTGCGGGGAAGTGAACCCGCAGGATCTCGGCATGCCCGGGGATATATTCTGTAATCCGATCATGCAGGCAGAGGTACTCAACCGGGAAAGAACCGACCTGAATATCATGGTCGGGCTCTGTGTCGGGCACGACATTTTATTCCTGCGACATTGTACAGCAGAGACAACACCGCTCATTGTCAAGGACCGTGCACTTGGGCATAACCCCGTAGCCGCTTTGTACCAGAGCCAGGGATTTTTTAAGGACCGGTTCGCCGGGAGATGAAGAGAGACCAATCGATCAGTATTTCCTTAAGGCCCGGCAATGCCCGGAAAAAATTATTTACTGCCCCGGCCCGGCCGTGCACCGAGCCCGAATGCGTTCGCGCAGTCTTTCGGGAACTGTTCTTCCCGGTGCCGTTTCTTTGTTTCCGGGTCAAAAAGCGTGGACATGTATTTGGAGTAGTCGCTGAACTGGTACGTGTCGGTGACCCAGAGCGACTCGCACGACCCGAAGATCCGCGTCATGGCCATCTCGGTCAGCCGGGAACGATTATCCGAAAAAAGGTATCACGGGGAGACCCTCACAAACGTGCCGTTCCGCCCGGGTGTCTCGTACCGCGAGAACCATGCGCCGGTGGCGGTTGCACCGGTGCCGGCACTGAACTTCACAAGGCCCTCACCGGACGCTTCGCTGAAGGTGTCGCCATCAAACGGCACAAGGGCAAAGGATGTTGTACTGCGGCCCGGGTACACCATGAGTTTTCCGGATTCTTCGACAACCCTGACCGTGCCATAATAGTCCTGCCGGTACGAGCCGGTGTAATACGCGAGGTCGCGGGCGGACTTCGGGTTGGCCGGTTTTTCGACCGGTTCTGTTGTCATGGAATCGAACTTTGCCTGCATGTTCTTCTCTGCATCGCCATACCAGTCCTTCTCGATTTTGCCGGTAGAGTACAGCTCGTTCCAGCCGTTACTGATGCTGCCCGTGAGGAGGTTTCCTTCCGGGAACCGGTTGGTCATGACAACGAGTGCCATTTTGTCTTGCGGCCAGACCGTGATGAGTGTCGCAATGCCATGCGAGAACATACCGTCCTTCTCGACACGGGTGCGGCCGCCATCAAGGTACGTGTTCCAGCCAAGCCCGTAACCGGCCATCCCGCTGCCATAATATGACCTGATAAACGAGGGAGTATGGGTATCGCGCAGGGCGCTTGCATTGATGACCTGCCTGCCGTCAATGGAGCCCCCGTTTGCCTGCAGGCGGGCGTACCGGACCATGTCGTTGAGCGTGGAGCTCACGCCCCCGGCCGGGCTGTTGATGTCATCGTTCATAAGCGGCCCGGCAACGGGTGTCCCGGTCTGCATCGGGTAAACCTCCACACGGTCAGCCGAACCGGCGAAGTCAGAGAAGCGTGCGCTCGTGTTGTGCATGCCGGCCGGGACAAAGGCCCGTTCTGCGACCAGGTCCTGATAGGATTTGCCGGCCTTCTTTGCCGCAGCCTCGCCTGCAATGGTGATCCCGAGGTTGGAATAGGCATACGATGAGCGGAAGGCGCCGGGCAGCCCGAGGTACCGGAGCCGGTCCATGATCTCCGGCCGCGTGTAACCAAAGTCGTTCTGGAGTTCGTCGGTGCCGTACTCCGGCAGGCCGGACCGGTGCGACATGAGGTCGCGGAACGTGACATGTTCCGTGACATACGGGTCGGACAACGTAAAGTCCGGGTCAACCGAGACGATGGTATCGTCCCATGAAAGTTCGCCGTTTCCCACCATCGACGCAATCATGGTTCCGGTCACGGCCTTGGAGATGGACGCGAGCTGGAACCTTGTGTCCGGGTTGACCGGTTCTTTTGTCGTGATGTTCCGCACGCCGAATGTGCGGAGGTAGACGACCTTATCGTCCCTGACAACGGCAACCGCCATTCCCGGGACGCCGCTCTTTTCAAACAACTTCTCTGTATAGGCATCGAACTGCGGGACGAGCGTGCCGGCATCCGCAGGTGCGGGAGTCCCCGCAGGGGCGCTGGTCGTTGCCGGTGACTGTTGCGGAGCGGACGCCGGTTGTGCACACCCGGCGGCAAGTACTGCTGCACATACGAGGATCACGAGGAGGTAGCTGGGTTTTATTAGCCTCATGGAAACACACGGATTCTATTTTTAGAGACCAATAAATGTAGTGATTTATCTGCGGGAATGGCCCGCGTCGGAGATCTGGCACAGGCGAATGTAGTTTCTCACTCCCATGGTTTGCCAGAAAATGGATGTTGCGTATGCGGGGGTTCGGTTGGAGAATGTGACAGGTCATCTTGGCATGGAGCATGAGAAGATAACGTCTTCGAACCAGCTAGGCTCCGGACGGCCGGGCGATTCCCCGCATAGTAAAGAGGGGGAAGGATTCGCAGGAAGGTTTTTTGCGTGTTCACCATTTTTTCAGCAAACTTTACTATATTTTGTTTTTGCCGGGCCTTGATGAAAATTTTTTTAAGCAAGGCTTCGGGGATGCGTGATGTTGTAAGCCAGAACAACCGGACTGCTTTTTGATAAGGTATTGAAATTTGGTATTAAAATTTTTTAATGTCATTAAAAAATTCAATTAAATTCAAATCTTAATAATATTTATAGTAAGGAAATATAACGAAAAAGATGTAGGCCGGGTTCACATCAGTAAGCACACTTGACGAACCCGAACCTGCCCGTAGGCATGAGACAGATCATTTCTTATCAGAAGGAAGATTTGAATCATGCCTCCGCGTTGTTACAGAATGGAGGTAATGAAAAACATGAAAGCGAAAAAATTCGGTATTCTCCTGTCAGCGCTGTTGCTGGCAGCAGTGGCGATTGTGCCATGTGTGAGTGCCTATCAAGCAAGCAG
The DNA here is from genome assembly GCA_023228295.1 of Methanoregula sp. Taxonomy (GTDB): domain Archaea; phylum Halobacteriota; class Methanomicrobia; order Methanomicrobiales; family Methanospirillaceae; genus Methanoregula. The sequence continues at coordinate 9,137 of JALOBP010000072.1, read as the reverse complement.
TTATGGAATTGATTACGCTGATGCTCTGGATACTACAACCGTTGCAGCAACCGCAGCAAGTGAACTATCCAGTATGGGATATTCTTCTACAGCGTATACCCCATACCCAACTGTGACTGCCGCCCGCACACAAATGAATAGCGACAATGTGTTTTTCTTCGATGGTCACGGTACTAGCGGCGGAATAGAATTCTATGATACATTTATGACAGCAAAAAATACCGGAATCTATACCAACTATCTGGAAGGCTCCAATGGTGAGTTACAGGATATTGTACTTGCTGTCTTTATGTCCTGCAACTCTGCAGTCTCTCACAGTGTCTATGGAAATCTGCCAAATCAGGCTTATTCGGAAGGTGTAGATATGTCTATTGCATGGACAAGCGACATCCATTCCACCGCTTCTTCTATTTGGTCAGATAGGTTTTGGTACTGGCTTAACCAAGGATGTTCCGTAAAAATCGCATCGCAGCGAGCAACGTCCGATGTGAAAGCCGTGGTTCCTCCTGTTATTGACGGTATACCAAATTATGGCGGGATGACGAATTGGTTATGCAAGGCCAGTGACACATGTGCGCATACTATCAAACCGGCAAGGGCAGGATACTAATGAAGGTGAAAAGTATGATGAAAAACAATTATTTAACACTGATAGGAATTATAATTGGACTATCTTTAGTTCTTACATGCGCCGTTGCGGCAATGGCACCGGATAATCAGAACCCGGAAACACTTCTCTCCAATGAGCCAGTTGTGACTGCCGTGAAAGAGAACATCCAGATATTTACGGGATCACCGGTTGAAACAATTGACAGTATCACGATTATGGAAACTGCTTTCGGCAATGTATATCAGGTTACCACCGATGACGGAAACATTTTCAATGTCAATGCGGAATCGGGGCAGATTGAAGCGGCATTGGTTCAGAGAGGATTTGGTGAATTCAATGCGGCAAAGGATCTTTCCGATATGGAAACGGCCGCTCATGCCTTTGCCGAAAAGTACTACAAAAATTTTGCCGAGAAAAAAATGACCCTTGTTGAGTCAGGGATCATTGACCACGGAGATGCTGGGAAAGAATACGTTTTTTCATGGAACGCGATGTCCGGTGAGGTATATACCCTGTCTTTTGTCTCGGTCTCTTATTTCCCTGACGATAACCTGATTGAATATCATGGGATCGACCGTGACCTCCTTGTTGATACTACACCGGAAATATCCAAGGAAGAAGCCCAAAAAATTGGTGAACGTGCTTTTAGCATGGGATCCGCAGCTAAAACCACATCAGGATTGCAGGTCATACCGTACGGGGACGGCCAGGCACTCTCTTGGATTGTTAATACCGTCGAGTATGATAAAATAGGTATCGCACACGGGGGCAATGTCTATGTTGATGCGGAATCCGGCAAGGTTTTATTAAAAGATCCCTTCAACTAATTTTTTTGGTGATGCATGGATATCTTTCCTGATCGTGAGCGTTTGTGGGTGCTGATACCTGCGATTATCCTCTGGGGTTGCTTCGGAGGGATCTGTTTTGCGGCACTGCATCTCTGGGAATATCGGATCGGAGGATTCCTGACTATTTCTTGTTATTTCGATATAGTATTTCCAATATTCCCAATCTGGAAATATGTAACATTCGCAGTTCTCTTATTGACACTTGGTATAATTGCAGCCAGACTCTTCAAGACCCGCAGGAAAACAAGTGTGACGGCAGTCCTGATGGGATTATTATCCGGAACATGCACTGCAATAGTCGGCCTTCTCCTGTTTAGGTACTTCACTCTGCAAGGTTATTACTGGAGAAACGGGATCATAGATGTAATTCGCATCTATATCGGATGGGATACCTTCATTATAACCCTCCTTGTCTCAATAATTCTCCAGTCTCTTGGCGTATTGTACCATGCGGCATGCGTGCATTCCGGAACTGATAAAGACGCTGACGCAACACGAATCATTGCCAGGATACTATGCAAGTCCAAGGTTTTCTTCGTGATTTTGCTTGCAACACTCGTTGTTATCCCTCTGACACTCTTTGCTCTTCCCGCAGATTATGGGAAATTCTGTGCCGATGACATGTGTCAACCCGGTCTTCAGTGCGCCCGTATACCGGTTCCCGATAATATCAGTGTATCCCGTACCGGCCCGAATTCCATCCGCATTGGCCTGAAGACTATCGATCCTTGTGGAACAGGTATATCTTACCGGATTATTCTTAATGGGACAGATGTCAGCAATCAGGCACAAATAGCAAAAACAGGACTCAATGTCACAATCTCCCCCCGCGACGGGTTGGGGAGAAAAGACGGGGATTTCGTTGTACTTCAGGGCAGTGACGTGACGATAAACAAAACATATCCTCTTCATCTTCAGGTCAATGGAACTCCAAAAGGAATGAACATCCCCTTGGTATTCAGCGACCAGTACCTTTGAAAGCGCTGACATACGCAAAAATACTTTTTTGGGAAATAGTAGGATATTCCATGTGATTACATCAAACCGTGTGATTCAAATAAAATATATAGTTAAAATTATAATCTCAAAAGTGGTTAGGCCGGGTTCACATCAGTACGCACACTTGACGAACCCGAACCTGCCCGTAGGCATGAAACAATGTACTTCTGTTCTAATGAAGGTTTTGGCTCATGCTTCCGAAAAAACGGAGGTAGAAAACACATGAAACAAAAGAGAGAGTGGATTCTGCTGCTCGCGGCACTGATGCTGGGAGCGGTATTTGTCCCACTGGTAAGCGCAACGAACGAAACAAACGTGACATCACTGAAATGGTTCGGCGAGTTCGACGAATGGGCCGGACAAAAGGACATGTCAGCATACAGTATAATTGTCCCGACGGTTCCGATCAAGAAGATGGATGCAGAAACTGCAAAAGCATATCCGGGGGTTGAAGTTATCAGCCCGGATATGAAATTCCCGACCGGGAATAATCATGTTGATGTTAAGAAGTCCTCGATGAAAGCAGCGAAGATAATCTTTGACAAACCTGCATCGAAGACCGACACCATGGCAAAAACAGGACCGTTGGACCCAAGTGTAGTACCGGAATATGGGTATTTCGACTGGTACTGGACCCAGGACACGATAGTTACCCAGAACATCAGCATTTACAATAATGGATCTTCAACTGCAAGCGGTTTGGTGTACTTCGTATCCATTGAAGACGGGTTCGGAACTCCGGTAGCGTATACGAATCTCGCCCCAGGTACGAACCAAACGGTTTCCATCCCGTTCCAGGTTATCGCAAGCCGGAGTTCCGTGGGAATTAAACCGATGGGATTTTTCATCACTGTGGGTCCCACCCATATCGTGACATGGTCCGGACAACTGGAGCTGAATGCGATTGAAAAATACAACAATGATGCCTCGCACCTGCCGGACCCGGATGGCGGAGACAATCTTGAGACAAGTGACCTGTACCATTTCCCATTCAATGAAGGGTATGCGTTCATCTTGGAAGCCGCAACTGCCGCCGACAACACCAGTTCACCGTTTGAAACTGCCACAAAACTGAATACGTACGTGAATGACACGATGCATTATATTAATTCCAACACGAACCTGGAATATGCTGCATCAGATCTCTATGTGAAAAACCATGGATATGAGGGTGTGTGCGATGAATATGCCACGATGGACATAACCTTCAGCCGCTCGCTTGGGATCCCTTCACGGTTCCTTACCATCTCTTGGGTGAATGAAACAGGAACCTCCTTCGGGCATGGAATCCTGGAACACCGGATTGCGGGTACCTGGGTCCATTCCGACCCAACATGGCATACCATTAACAACCCGCAGATATATAAACAGGGGAATAATACCCATATGAACCTGACAAAATACACCGATGCTGATGACAACCGGTTTACTGCAGATCCCGCCGGGGTTTGCCTGTTGAATTATGAAGATATGGTAGCTGACCGGCTTGGCGAGCTGCCAGAATACAACTAATCTTTTTTTAATGAGAGCAATTGTATTTGGAATCTGAATGCACCGGGCGATCCACACTATCGATTACGGCATTATGGTGATATTTGTAATCACCGTTGATGACCGCAGTTCGATGTCCCGGAACATCCGAATTTTGCTGGCTCGATCACAACACAGAAGAGACGCGGGGCGATTATGGCATATCGGCTCATGTATGCACCAGAGATAAAGGACAGCACCCGGACAAGGTTATTATAGATTAAATATAACATTATTTTTGATATAATTGATTGCGGATTTCCAAAAACGTTTCGGCAATATAATCGTCGTGATCGCTATTGTCCTCATCGGCTGCCTTGGCTTATGCGGGAACTCCCTTGCAGCCCCGGCCTCACCGGTGAGTGGGAATATTACTATGGTTACTGCGAGTCCGTCACCAGCCGCGATTACCCCCCTTCTTCCCGGTATGGGCGCACCGGTCGAGATACTAAAGAACATGTATCCCTGCATAAAAGGAAATACCATCATCATGGAGTATATCCAGGAGTGCGGTGTCGGGACGTGGCGCGAAGAACGGATGAGATCCGGCTCTAAAGTTGCCCGCCTTTTCCCGGCCAATTCCTGCGGGAAACAACTGGTCTTCTTCTCCACCTATGCCGGGGAGCGCGATGACCCGGACCGGGTTGCGACTATCTGGATCCTGAATGCCAGCGAGACCTGGTCAGAGACCATGGACCCGGTGTATCCGGATATGGGCGCACGGATTGACAAGCTTAAAGGCAGGTATCCACCCGTGAAGAACAACGCGGTTGTTATGGAATATATCAGGGAATGCGGTGTTGGCAGATGGGACGAGAAGAACATGGATTCTGGCTTCTTAGCTGTCCACATCCCCCCGGGCAATTCCTGCGGAAAACAGTTGGTCTTCTCCACAAAAATGGCCGGGGGGTATGGTGACCCGACGCAGATTGAAGCCGCATGGATCCTGGACGCCAACGAGACCTGGTCGGGCACTATGGATCCGGTATATCCTGACTGGTGGACTTACCGGGTCCAGGGGCTTTTGGCCGGCACGAGCAAGAACCCGCCCTTTTTTGTGGTGGGGGTAGTCATTACACTCGCGCTCATCGGCATTGCATTTGCCCTGATAGGCCGCCGGAAATAATCATCATGAACTGAATGCCCGGAAAATGCATCCTTTGGCACTCTGCCGGACTGGCGGCTGATGCCGGTGCCTGCTGTCGTAAAAATTTTCTCATGAGCAGCTGCAATGAAAACAATGCAAAAGGCACCCGTTACAACTGGTATCATTTCCGGCACCCTGTTCAGTGTCATAGCGGGCATGGTGTACATTCTGCTGCTCCATGAACCGGGTTCCCTGTTTTACCTGTTCGCAACCCTGGTTTTCCTGGGAGGTCCGCTCATTGCCGGAACCACAGCCGCTGCCAGGTATCCGGGAGACAAATACCGGGCATTTCTCGTATCAGGCTGTGTCGTATTCGCCACAGCATTCGTATTGTTTTTCATCATCTATGCTGTCCTGCCTCACTTCGATCGCACGAGCGTACTGCTGCCGGAGTCCTGCACCGGTTTCGACAACAGCCGCCCGCATCCCACTCCCGCGCTTGCCTATGAGCTCCCGGGCACAGGCACCGGCGTGCTGGTCGCAGGCAGTGAAGAGACAGCCGTGGTCGCGTTGATCGATTACACCAGGGCGCCGTACCCAGGTACCGTATATATCGTGAACAGGAGCGACAACAGGACCCTCCGGCGCATGGATTTCCCGGACGATACCATCATTGCGACCGTTGACAGCGGCATGGTATACCTCTACAATGACAAGCTGGGGTATTTCCTCAATGCCCGGACCGGCGCACCGGAAAAAAAATTCCTGCTTATCGACAACTATGGCGGTTTGAGCGATAGCGAGCGCCCGGTTCTTGCTGGAAGTTCTGAAGGGCGCAGGTATCTGGAAACCACCGCAGTGATCTCATCGTGGAGTACTGACGGGTCGGTCCGGTCCCGCCCCCATCTCACGATGAACGCTGTTGCTTACAATTGTTTTGTGAACGGGACAACCGGGGAAATTGTGGAGATCTGATCTTTTTTTGTTTTCGTTGAGCCCGCACACGTTGATACGCAGACACTGCGAAAAAAACAATCAGGATTTAAATGGAAAAATCGCGATTAGATCGATCCGGAACCATGTTTTGATCGCGGTTGCAATCCACCGGATGATCATTCTTCCAAAGATACATTCATGAAGATGATTCGCGGTGGGAAATACCTGCAATGGCTTAAAAATCAATTATTTTTTATATTATGGAACATAACTCAGAACGATAATAGAATCGATGTTTTTCATAACAATAAATGGATATGATTGACGGATGACTCCTTCAGAGATTACGAAGCGGGTCAGCGGCCTGGCAATAATTACTGGTATTATCGTAATGGTAATTACCGGGGGATGTGTGACGGACATAACAAATCCCGTGAATATTTCAGCAGTACCGGTACCCGGTTCCACGCAGTATCCCGGATCTTCCGGTGATCAGACCGGTTCCGGATCCCGGTGCGATCCTCAGGATGCTGCTCCCCGGGTCCCGGTCCCGGTCGATACGTCCATCCCGGTCCGTGATCCGATGCCCGGAATACGGTATTCCATACACGAGAACGAATCCGGCCGGACTGTCGTACTTGAGAAGGGGGACATTGTTGAGATCAATCTCCGGTGGGCCCCGAGTGTTTCCTGGACCTGGGACGTACCTGTTTCCGGGTGTGGGCTCGAGCTGGTGAATGACGGATACTATGACACCGGTACGGATTACTGGAATACCTCAGGTCATTACCGGGCCCGGTACCGGGCGGTCGGTCCCGGGACAGCGTTCATTTACGGGGAATTTGGCGTCCCCCCCTATGGTACTGCGACTGATGCGACTCCCCGGTTCAATCTTACCGTGATCGTGAAGTAGGCCCGGCACAACAAGAACCGGTCAAACGACCGCCGTAGAGGGGGACTCCCCATTTTTTTTTAATTTTACCAGGATCTGCGGGTATGGTAGTTAAAGTGGAAATTATGGGAGATACCGGCAGAATGCCGGGTAACGGCAGGTGCCTCCCAGTTCAGATACAAAAAATGTGTTTTGATACAAAACCGGAGATTACGGATAATTCCGGCGGCGGTGAGTAATGCAGATCCATCCCGCGAGGACTGTAACTATCCCGGCAGGGACAGATAATCCCGGGGACGGGTACGGGTTCCGGTCAAGGGTGAAATCCAGCGTAGTGTTTTCATTCGTGAAGGTGATACCGGATTTCCGGTATGGATCATATCCTTCTTTGGTCACAATCACATTCTGCCGGTTCCCCCAGACAACACCCGTATGGTACGCCCCTTCGCTATCGGACACTGTTGTTGCTGAAAGAGACGTGTTCTCAACGGAGAGATCGGAGACAAACTTCACCATTGCCCCATAGACCGGGTTTCCCGCAGTATCAACAACCCGGCCCTGCACCGCATGATGCGGAGTCTCCGGCGGGGTAAACCCGGGATGCTCATAATACGCGATCCGGTATTCAATCTCTTTCTGGTTATCATACAGGAGGGCAAGCCGCTGTTCTTCTGTTATGCCCAGAATATCTCTGATATCCTCGCTGAACTGCGGGAAATTCCTGATATGGACCCATGTACCGTTCGCCTGGTACTTCGCCCCGTGATCGGTCAGGAACTGTTCCGCATACCGGTCCACCTGTGCATCGGAATATCCCCAGTGGAGTTTCATATTCAGCGCCCGGAGATCGTGTGTTACATTTGCGGTGGTGCCGTGATCGTGTTCCAATGGCGCGGGACTTACGGTTGCGGTGATAATCTGCCGGATCGGGATGACCGGTGGCGATGGTGGGGAACCAACCCATTTCCCGAGATACGATCCATTGGCAGAAAATTTCTGGATCCGGTTATTGCTGAAATCTGTAACATACACCGTATCGTTGTTATCGACCGCCACATCATGGGGATACGAGAACTCCCCGTCTTCGGTCCCCTCCGTCCCCCACCGGGTCACAAAGGTTCCGGCACCGGTGAATTTCTGGACCCGGTGCAGGCCGGTATCGGTGACGTAGACAAAGCCATTCCGGTCGGTTGCAATCCCGCCCGGGGTAAGGAACTGCCCGTTCCCGCTGCCCCGGGACCCGAAGGAGAGAAGGAACGTGCCATCTGAAGAGAATTTCTGGACCCGGCTGTTACCAAAATCGGCAACAAAGATGTTCCCTGCCGGGTCACGCGCAATATCAGACGGGTTATTGAACTGCCCGTCTGCGGTCCCTTCCGTCCCCCACCCTGCAAGGAAGATACCGTCCCGCGTTGTTTTACGAATACTGTTGTTCGAGCGATCAACCAGGTACAGGTTCCCGTCATCATCTGCGGCAATGCCGCCAAGGGAATGGGTCTCCCACCGGCAGGCCGGAAAACAGGGATCTGTCCAGGAAGGCCCGGTGGTTGCATCCTGCAGGAATGCCCATTGGGCACGATACCTGCCATCAGATGAGAATTTCTGGACCCGACGATTGAAGACATCCGTTACATAAACGGAATTTTCCGTATCGATTGCGATATTATCGGGGTCATTGAACTGTCCGTCACCTGATCCTTTCGATCCCCATGTTGCGAGGAGCCCGCCATCCGGGGAATATTTCCCGATACTGTGGGTATAGCTGTTCGTTACATAGACATTGCCGGTACTGTCAACAGCAATTCCCGAAGGCGTCTGGATGCTGACCTGCAAAGACGCTGCTGTGGAATTTTCCTCTGCAGCGCCTCCAGGCAGTACGATTACCAGCAGAATGACAATCACGCTGATAATGCCGGTGTTTATCTGATACATCGATCTATCAATCCCGCTGGGTGGAGTTCACCCGGGCTGGATCTGTATGCGGCCTGGTTATTTAATAATCAAACTATATTAATTCTGCACAGCAAAGATTTTTTTTATAAAAATTCCTTTTTTTGGAGGATAGCGAATTTCCCGTCCGCGAGCGTATCCTCGTCATTCCATTGCGGTGGGTCAGGGCCTCCCTCCCTCAAATGGGGGAAAAGATTGCATATGGCAGGGAGACACAGCGGCTCTTCCGAAGAGAGATGTGGGCGAGTGGGGGATGTGAATTTTCGCTGGAGGGGGCGGGAGGAG
>JALOBP010000159.1 GCA_023228295.1 Methanoregula sp. | reverse complement strand
ACCTGCACGCTCGTAGAACTCCGAGAGCCGGGCTGCAAGGTATGCCGGGTATCCTTCTTCACCGGGCATCTCTTCAAGACGGCTGGAGATCTCACGCATGGCTTCTGCCCAGCGGGAGGTCGAGTCGGCCATTAAGGAGACGTCGTATCCCATATCACGGAAATATTCCGCGATGGTGATACCGGTGTAAACGGATGCTTCACGGGCAGCCACCGGCATGTTGGAGGTGTTTGCGATGAGCACCGTCCGCTCCATTAAGGGCTTTCCGCTCTTCGGGTCTTCGAGGTGCGGGAATTCTGTTAAAACTTCCGTCATCTCGTTGCCGCGTTCACCGCAGCCGATGTAGACCACGATCTCGGCATCCGACCACTTGGCCAGCTGCTGCTGGGTAACCGTCTTGCCGCTCCCGAACGGGCCGGGAATTGCGGCAGTGCCGCCCTTTGCAATCGGGAAGAGACCGTCGAGGATCCGCTGACCGGTGATCAGGGGAATCGTCGGGTTCAGTTTCTCTTTCACGGGACGGGGGATACGGACCGGCCAGCGCTGGATCATCGGGTACTCGCGGCCGTCTTCGAGGACACAGATGGTCTCGTCAACGGTGAAGTCCCCGGTCTTGATCTCCTTGACCTTCCCCGGCTTTGCGTTCGGGGGCAGCATGACCTTATGGACGATGTTGGTCTCCTGGACCTCGCCAAGGATGGCGCCCGGTTCAATGGTCTGGCCGACCTTTGCTACCGGCTTGAACGTCCACTTCTTTTCATGGGAAAGTCCCGGTGCCGATACACCACGCTCGATGAAGTTGCCCATCTTGTCGACGAGCACCGCGAGCGGGCGCTGGATACCGTCGTAGATACTGGTCAGGAGGCCCGGACCCAGTTCCACGGCAAGCGAGAGGCCGGTGTTCGAGACCGGTTCGCCCGGACGGATACCCGAGGTATCCTCGTACACCTGGATGATGACGTTTGCGCCCTCGATCTTGATGACTTCTCCCATCAGCTCTTCTTTGCCGACCTTCACCACATCATACATGTGGGCGTCAAGGTTGACTGCCGTAACGACAGGGCCGGCGATTCTTTTGAGAACCCCTTGGTTGGTTTCTTTGGTTTTCTTCTCTTTTACTTCCACAGATCAACACCCACCGATCTCTTGATTTTCTCCCGCATGGAGAGTCCGCCTTCCACGTCGCCGCCGATGGCGATGACGGTTGGTTTGACGGAGTTTTCCAGCGTCACGCGAAGCTTGCGCGGTACCTTTTCCATGTCGCTAGAGTTGAGGACGAGGATTGCAACCTCGTTGTCCTGCAGCACGCTGGTGATATGTTCAACGAGCCTCTCGTCGTTCTCTGCTGCGTAGGTCTTATGAATACCTGCGAGCCGGAACCCGAGGATGAACTCACTGTTGCCGATTACTGCGATATCCATATTACATCACCAGGTAATCCACGATCTTTTCCGAGGGAAGTTGTGACTCCTTGCCCCGTGCAAGCGCCCGCAGGTTGAAGACCTCGTATTTCTTCTTCTCGAGATAGACGAGGATTGGGTGGATGGAGAACGGGTTTCGTTTACTCATCTTCTCCATCTGCTCCAGCTGCACGCGGGTGAGCCGTGCCTCGATATACTGGACGCCGCCTTTCTTGGCCTTGACCTCGTCGAGAAGGACATGCAGGGTATCATTGCTGATGTTTGCCCGGATCATGTCGATGAACTCGTTCAAGTCCTTGATGGCATTTAAGCTCGCAAAGTCGTTGAGCGAGAGGCTTCCACCGGGAATGAACATCTCCCGAGCCTCTTCGTCGACCTTGTCGGCCCGGAGCCGGAAGAGCGTCTTGACATTCTTGATGTCAATCTCGAGCTGGATATAGGCAAGGAACGATGCGCCGCCCTTGACCCCGCTTTTGGCATCATTGATGATGTTGGCATACAGGTGCTTGTAGAGCTCGTTTTCCATGTGGGAGAACGAGCCGCTCTCCTTTGCCAGCGGGTATTCGCGGGTGAGCACCGGAAACATCCGGTGGTCCTTGAGCATCTCGATGATCCGGTCAGGACTCTCTTCGGTGAGCATCCGGTCGAGGGCAACCTTGTCGAGACTCCCTGCGGGAACAAGGATCTCCTTGATCTTGCCGCTTGGAACTCCCTGCATCTTACCCCGCAGGATGGTCAGGACGTTCTGGATGTCCCAGCGCCTGAGATACACCTGCGTGAACTGTTTTAAGGTCCCGGGCGTGATCTCCTGGATCTTCTGGTATTCCTTGGCAAGGTTCCAGCTGAGGGCGACTTCGATTAGGTCGATACCCTTGAACGTGGTCCCGAGCTCGTCAATCTCCTGTTTGTATTCAGATTCTCCAACGATACGGGTGATCTCCGAGACGCTCATGTTGAGCATCCGCTGGTACTCCTCTTTTGGGAGGAGTTTGGACTTTCTCATCCGCATCCTGGTACACACGTAGATGTACGGTGCTGAAATATTCACACCCATACGTGCTCCCCCTTATCCAAACAGGATGTCCGACGCATCTTTCAACCCGGATTCCCAGACCTTTGCAAGGAATGTGCGGTAGCTGTAGTCAATCTGCAATGCTGCCCCTTCACCCTCAATGATGATCCCGCCATCGATATCAACGGGCGTTCCTACCTTGAATTTGCCAAACTCTGCCTCGGCAACCAGGGCCTTTGCGGCCGCAAGATCGCGGACATTGCAGAAGATCGTCCCGGCGGGGATCTCCTTTTTGGCCTCGGAGAGGAGTTTCCTGATAGCATCCTTGTGGAAGCTTGCGGGAAGTGCGGCGATCTCTTTTCTGGTGTTCTCGTACACCAGGTCGAGAAGCGCCTTCTGGGTGTTGAGGAGCTCGCGCTTAACTAACAGGTTGGCTGCCGCGACTTCCTGGCTTACGATGTGAGAGGCCTGTTTGGTGACCTCCTCTTCCGCCGTAAGCTTGATCGCGTCGGACCGCTTCCCTGCTGCTGCAAGGATCAGGTCGGAATCGGCCTTTGCTTCGGCATGAAGTTTCTCTGCCTCGGCTTTTGCCTTCTCCCGTATGTCCTTGACGAGCTTCTCAAGGCCGATGTTCGCATCCCCGGGGGTGTGAACATGGCCGCAATTGGGGCATACTTCTTGTTCTTTTACATCCGCCATTGTCTGCTCCGGTTATAAGAATAACAGAAGGAGACCGACGACAAGACCGAAGATAACGATGGTTTCGGGAATAACCGTAAAGAGCAGGCCAAGACCGAAGAAGTCCTTGTTCTCGGCGATTGCTCCGACTGCTGCGGCTCCGATACCCATCTCGGCGACACCGGTACCGATACCGGTGAGACCAACGGCAAGGCCGGCGCCGATAGCCTTCATACCGACCTGTGATGCGGCGATCTGTTCAACACTCATTCCAACGTCAACTGCTGCTACAACTGCTTCTGCTGCCATAATTTATTCCTCCGTAAATCTGCGTTTCATCCCAAAGGGATTGTATTTCCTGCCTCCACCTTTGTAGAACTTGGTGAAGAATTCAACATAGTGTAAACGAATCGAGTGGAGCCCGCCACCCAGTATCCCAAGAGCGATATTGAGGGTATGCCCGAAGAGGAATATCCCCAGACCGATCAGGATCAGAACGACACTGATAATCGTGAAATTTTCAAGCGCCGGATTGATGAACATATCAAAGGTCATGAAG
>JALOBP010000158.1 GCA_023228295.1 Methanoregula sp. | reverse complement strand
CCCGGGATGGGCGCCGGGTTCCCTCAGCAGGGTGGTTGTGCATCCGGAGATGCCGTGGAGGTGGGCGGTTTTTCGCGGGGTGGGTATTGCCGGCTTGTTTACCGGGGCTGCCGTTTTTTTTCCGCACTGGGGGCAGATGGTATTGCTATCCGGCAGAGAGGTCCGCTGTCGGGGCAGAAGTGCAGGGGAGGGGATCGTTTGTGCGGGGGGATAAGGATTGGGGTTTTAATGAAGGTGGCTGGGAGAATTGTCAGGACGAAAGACCGCTTCAGATCCTGACCCGGGCCGGGTCTTTGATTCTCGCAAAATTACGATCAAACGTAGCAATCTTCGGTATTGTATGTTCCCTGCACGTAGCAACGATCAACGCATCGTTGGGGAGAAGAGCAAAGGAGTGGGCAATCTCACCAATGAGTTTCAGGTTCGTCGAGTCCGGCACAATAACGAGATCGGAAAAAAGATCGTTCAGATGGCTGATGAATTCATCCGCAAAGCCGTATCCTTTTTCCCGGATGTGTTCCTTGAGTTTCCCTGTCCCGGTGATGCCGAATTCATCTTCGGCAATCAGCCTGAGTCCAACAAAGAATGCCTCTTCATACACCGACATACTAGCGGTGCAGGTACCGGGAAACGATGAGTAAAAGTCACGGGCTTTTCGTGTCATATCTGTTTCAATGATAAGCGGGACGATAAAAGAGGTATCTAGGAAGAGGTCCATGCTTCATCCTTCAGTGAACTGATCCGCGCTGATGATGATTTCTTTTTCAGCTGTATAGGTTCGAACGAGAGTTTTTTCTCAACCATAACACGGATCCGTTCCCCTTCCCGGAACGGGACCTTGCCGACCGGTTTGAGGACCTTGTTCTCATAGATGCATTCGATTGCCTTGCCCATGATCACTTCAGCTCTTGCGTACGGGTATCTTTGGTTGGAAATCTTATAGGGTTTGTGTGTGGGACGGGGGTTCTGCTGAGGAAGATCGCGGAGGGGGGGGTTCCCGGCCTACCCCCCCTCCATTCCGGAAAAAATCCGGCCGAACCCCCCCACCCCCAATGGGGGGAGGTTAGCTGCGAACCCCTCCCCCATCCCGACCGGATCCAACCCCCCCTCTCATTTACGGGTAGCCGCCCGGAATGGTCGCTCCGTCAGTAATCCTGCCGCAGTGAACCCCACGGACATCTGCAAAACCTTCACCGTTCTCAAAATCGGGAAGGGGGGTTCCCGGCCTACCCCCCTCCATTCCGGAAAAAATCCGGCCGGACCCCCCCACTCCCTATGGGGGGAGGTTAGCTGCGAACCCCCCTCCGGGTCATGGCCGGGGCCCGGATGCACGCCGGAGCATTGCCGGCCAGGGGATGCCGGGCGAAGGTTGGTGGGGGTGAGGGGGTTGGCAGTGAACCCCCCCCTGCCTGAGTGTCCGTAGGGGACTCCAAATGGGTGGGGGAATGGTGTGGCGGGGGGTTACACCGGGGAGCAGGGACGGTCAGCGATACAATCACGATAAATGAGTACATTTTTTACTCAATTGAATACATTATGTATTCATGCTGGAAGCGCTCATCTCTTCAAAGACCCGGGTGAATCTACTCACACTCTTCCTGCTCAACCCGGGGAGCGAGTTCTATATCCGGGAAATCGTCCGCAGGACCGGCGACAACATTAATGCTGTACGCCGCGAGCTTGCAAACCTGGAATCATTCGGCCTTATCACCGGGCAGAAGAAAGGGAACCTGCAGTACTACTCGGTCAATACCGGCCATTTCCTCTATGCCGATCTCCAGAAGATTGTCCTGAAAACAGAGGGGATTTTCGCGATTCTTAAAGATGCCCTTTACCATGAAGAGATTTCATGCATGTTCGTCTATGGGTCGTTTGCAAAGGGAATCGCCGGGGAAAAAAGCGACATCGACCTCTTTATCGTAGGATCGGTTGACGAGGACCGGCTTATTCCGGCAATTCATTCCTGCGAACAAAACTGCGGCCGTGAGATTAATTATACCCTGATGACGGCAGCAGAGTTTGAAGAGCGTAAATCAAGCAGGGATCCGTTCGTAAAGAACATAATGAACGAAGAGAAGATCATCTTAACCGGAGTTTGCGATGATTGAAGATCTTGAACGGGATGGCCTGATAAAAAGGCTGCCGGTTGACATAAAAAAGGTGCAGGATTCAATCGCCCATGCTCATCGTGACCTTGATACTGCCCGTGCAGTCCTGCTGACTGATTATGACTGGGCATACACGATTGCGTATAATGCAATTCTCCAGGCCGGGCGGGCGCTGATGTTTGCGAAAGGATACCGGCCGGATGGTGCACACCAGCACATTGCCGTCGTAAAGTTTGCAGGTCTTTTCCTTGAGGAGCAGGATACGATCATTTTTGACCGGATGAGGCGGAAGCGCAACAGTTCCGTTTATGAGACGGCGGGTTCGGTTTCTGAGACTGAAGCATTGTCCGCGGTCAGGCATGCTGAATCTCTGATCCAACGGTTTGAAGAACTCATTTAGGGGATTTTGTGTGCGGGAACGGTTTCGGGTTTCTGCGCTTAAACGGGAGCCGTGGGGCAGCCCGGCTCACGCGATCGCCAAAAGGGAGGCGGCTGTTTTTTTTCAGGCAGGGTTCGGTAAAAATTTTCAATCTGGGTTTGATTGATCCGGAATTGTTTTTCGATCAGGGTCGCGATCGCGATTGAAATTTTCCGGGCAGGGACGTTCACGGGCAAGTATTTATCGTGAATCGGGGAAGGATCATATACAGGATCTATGTCCATCCAGAAACGGTATGAATCCGTTATCCGGCAATTTGTCATCAGGGCACAGGAGCGGTATCCCACGCATATCGACAGGATTATTCTCTACGGGTCGGTGGCGAGAGGTGATGCGAATCCGGATTCTGATATCGATCTTCTGGTGCTCTGGAACGGGGATGAACCTGAAGGCTGGCGTGCGATGACCGGTCTTGCTTTTGATGTCATGGTTGATTCCGGCGAATACCTGTCGGTCAAAGTCATGAATACCAAAACGTTCAGTGACGCATCCCCGTTTGGCCACAATGTCATGAGCGAGGGGATCACGGTTGCCTGATCGCGATCTTGTGCTTGCATCTGAAACCCTCAATGCCGCTGAATACCTTTTTGAAAGGCGGGTATTACAATGATGCTGTCAGCCGGGCTTATTACGCTATGTTCTATGCAGCCCGGGCACTTCTTTCAAGCCGCGATCTTCACCCGAAAGGCCACAAGGGCCTTATCCTCCAGTTCGGGCTGGAGTTTGTCAAGAAAAGTTTCATCGAAGAGACGTATGGCCGGACAATCTCCCATGCCAAGGAGCGGCGGGAAACCGTTGATTACAATATTGATGCATCGATGACTGCTGAAGAAGCAGGGACCAATGTATTTGATGCCCGGGATTTCCCTGAACGGATCGGGCGGGCATACGATGAAATGGGGCCGGGGAAATAATTTCCCCCAACGATTGTTTTCTTTTTTTCCGGGGACCGGGATCTCTCCGACGGTACAGTCGTGCCGGATCCCTTAAGAAAGATACACTTTTCCCCCTTCCGCTCTCCGTCGGAGACCTTCGGCCAGGACACCCCCATGCACCCGAAAACGTGTCGAATTCAGAGATAACGGTACAATAAGGAGATTTTCCTGCCCGATACGCGCCCTGATTGAATTTTCTCACACCGTAGAATAA
>JALOBP010000071.1 GCA_023228295.1 Methanoregula sp. | reverse complement strand
TGAGAGAGAACGTATAAATATCCGGATATATTTCATGTTGTGGATGACCGCAGGTTGTCCCGGAAAAGAAGAGGACGGACCCGCCCAAGATTGATATGCGACTGGATCCTGTCCTGCCCGCAGGCACGGTATCACATTCTGATCCTATGAAGGTTGACTTCGTGCCGATGAGCGGAGATTTTGGAGAAAACGTAAGGAGGAAAAGAAAAATGTCTCAATGGAAAACAATCGCCGTCTTGCTGACACTGATGCTGGCAGCGATGGTCATAGTGCCGTGCGTAAGTGCGGGGCATGATAGTGACATTCAGAAAGCCATATTCCCTGTAAATAAGGTAGATTTGGCATCTGGCGACAATCAAAATCTTTTCGATGTAATGGGTTTAGAAAAATCGCAGATATCTCACAATCCTGTCTCTCTGAAAAGATATAATGAATCAAAGAGTATTGCGGACCGGATTATGAAAAAAGCTGTACTCCTGGATTCGGAAAAATCCGTAATTGGGGTCTATGATTTTGGAAATTCACAAATTCTCTTAATCAGCCGCAATGGTAATATTCTTGAAGTCGTGGATGATGGTAAATCGATTACAACTCACACGATCGTCCCAGAATTGATAGGAGAAAGGGAAAAAACGTATGCCCCGAATATGGGTGTTAGCGATGGATTAACCGATAACGATGGTATGTTCGAAACAAGAATTAAGGACAAACTGTACTCGTTTTCCGTTCAGCAGCCGGATTCATCGAAGGTAGTTTTGACAACGTATGCCGTAACGAGGGAAAGGACGGATAGTTATGTCGGAACACAAACTTGGGTCACTGCCAAGGTGAAGGGAACATTCTATATCAATCCGGACGTCAGCATCATAGCAATTCAAGATGAATCATCATATAATGTTGTCTGGCCTTACCAGTACTGTGAATTCATTCATTCCACATCCGGCGTAGGAACAGTTTCAGGTCAAGTAAATAACCATGTCAAAGCAGGATTAACCTATGTTCGGATCCAGATTGATAATTGGGTAGGTATGGACGCATTTGGATATCCCTCTAATGGCGGATCTGCAATAAAATGGACCGCCGCTACTCCCGACGGGTGTGTGTAACATTCCTTAAAAAAACTTTTTTATTAGAATAAATAATGATGTATACGAGAGGTGCTAATTTGGATAAAAAGATTAAAAATATTCTGGCAATTGTTGTTTTTGTTATTGTAAGCTTTTATTGTATGATTACCGGGTGGTGGATTTTCTGGGCGGTAATTGTTTCAATGATTTATATTGATGCCCTTGTTGATTCTGTCAGGCAGTGGCTTGATGCCCGACAGGAGCGCTATCTTGAAGCAATGAAAACAATACAAATGTCTTCATCAGAAAACACCGCAACAATTCAATCGATCCGGCAATCGGTTTTATCCATTGAGCAACGGTTGAATGCACTAGAATTGGAAAAATGAGAATAGTACTTCTGGTCCTATGAAGGTTGGCTTCGTGCCTCTGGGTACAGCAATGAGATGAAGAAAAAGGAGATGAAAGAAAAATGTCTCTACGAAAAACAACCGCCGTCCTGCTGGTATTGTTGCTGGCTGGGATGGTATTGGCGCCAATGGTGAGCGCTGAAGAAATTGTAACTACGCCCCAGAAAAGCGGTACGATAACGACAGACCCAATACGTCTGGACGATCCTGCAAATTTGATGAAGACCAACACAGTAGTATATTCAATGCCAGAAAAAGACCAGCAGGAAATATTCCAGGCAATTGACAATAGTTCTCTCACCGCGAAGGAAAAAACAGACCTGAAAAAGAATCTTACAGCAATCTGGTCGGGGACGTCAACGTTATCAGACACTGAAATGGAAGAACTATATGCAACCGTATATAACATCATAATGGAACCGGGCGGCCCTTCCCCCAAATGGAGTGGAACGCCGGTTGATCCAAATTATATGGATGTCCACAATGATATGGCATATATTGCCGGATACTCAATGGGTCTTGGATCGTCTGCAGCAAATACGCTCTCATCTATGGCAGGAGAACCTGATAATCCACCCCCAAGTGCATCGTGGAACCATTATTATAGTACCGGTGCAGCAACCGAGGCTGAATCGTTTGCCTATCTGGCACAGGGTGAATGGATGTCAAATCGTGCGCAGGCACTGAATGATCTCGCGTATTCCATGCATTTCATGGCCGACCTGTCACAACCATTCCACTACTCATTTGTCCAAGGTCTGCCCCAGCATGCTGCGTATGAATCGTTTGTCGGAAATAACTGGCACTCAACGAACCTAAATTTCTATAATACTGTCGTGAATGACGGGTACTATTATGGAATCACAGATGTCAGCGATGCTGCAAGTTATCTTGCATGGCAATCCCATTTCTCTGATGACCGATATCAGTACATCAACGACAAGATCCTAAATGATCCCAACTGGCAGACTGATTCCGATGTCATCCAGTATACCGTAGAGTGCCTTATCGAAGGAGAACGGTATCAGATGGGCCTTGTTGACTACGTCAGCTAATGACGGATAATTTTTTTTTATTTTTTGAGCATGGCAATGACCGAAAAGACCAAAGAACAACCGGATCACGGAAGAATTATCAGAATAACGGTTCTCCTTACGCTGGGCGCATTGTTTTTCCTTATCATCTGGATATGGAAATCCGAATCGCTATTCGATATGAACATCTACGATGGATTCCTGCTGCTCGTGTCACTGGCCCTTTCCGGTATCCTTGCAGGAATATATTTCCAGTACCGGAAAACCGGGGAACCATATGTACTGGTCATATTCGGAACGGTTGTAATAGCTATCTGGCTGTTCCTCATCATCCCTCTTGGTAGCCTGGCATACCTTGCAACAAGTCCCGGATATTATGAATATCGTATATCGACAGAAGGATTGGACCAATACCAGGGAGGACTGATAACTGATATTATTGTCCCCCTGCCTGAAAAAAACGGAAAATCGATCATCCCAGAGGAATATTTCCAGTACCGGAGATTTGGCAACTGGACATCGCTGCTTGTCATAACGCCACAAGGCAAGATGCTTGCTTTCCAGAGCAGGGACAAGAACCTGACGGATATTGATGCGCATTTTGTCGTCCCATTAGAACGCCCGGCAATATTTCAGGGTAATCCCGGCAATCTGTTACAACCGGTAATCGACCAGAAGGCCGGCATATATACCGTATGGGAAAACGACAGCCAGACAGCCGTGTACACTTCACAGATATATATCGATAAAAAAACCAAATTTGCCCTACCCGGCGACACACCAATTCGGATTGAACTGAATTTGGTATTCCATGAAGGGATGGTATTCGGCAGATATGGCGAATCCTACCGGTTGCGAGTACTCGAGAAGATCCCGGGAGGGATAACAGGCATGGTACCGGTCAACGTCCGTATCACAAAGAATCCCGATCTCTCCGCTATTAAGGTCTCTCACACGGAGGGGGCTGCATTCAACGGAACAACTGCTGGATTACAATTGTCCGGACCTGTCGGGAATGGTCCGCTATCAGATCCAGGACCTGTACCCAACATTGGTTCCGGTTCGATCATAACAAATGCATCTTATGTGGCACGGATTGCCCTGGATGATGAGCGTGTAAAAGAAATGCTCCGCCACAACAGTACGCTATGAGGCATCATTAATTTCATGCAGCCAAGGCTTAATGAATGGAATGTGAGTGTCGTGCCGACTCTCTGGGTCATCTACAAGGATAGAGATATGAATTTTTATGACTATGAGACAGGCGGATATATTGAACGACACAAGATCGTAGTGCCTGGGTCTCTGTCTCACAATGAACAGACAAGTGATACAACATGGGCCTCATCGATTATGTCAAATAATCCTTGTCAATGGTGAATCCCATGAAAAAATTCTTTTTTTTCATAACAAAAGTTGCAATTTGTGTAGTAATTCTTGTTTTCGCATTCATCGTATGTGCTGATTACTACATCCATAATACTCAACCCGGATACTACCAGTCACAATATTCAATCACAATCCGGAACCTTTCCTATTATTCAGCAGACGGTTTCATCACCGATATCATTGTTCCAATCCCTTACCTGAATGGGGAAAAAGTCTTTTCTGATGATGACTTACAGGGCATTGTATTTGAACGTTGGAAATCAGTTCTGGTCGAATCAGATGATAGCCGCATGCTGGCGTTACAATCTGTCGGAACAAACCTTTCGGAAATATCCGCAACGTTTGAAACGGGTCGCCAACAGATCGGTGAGAGACGATGGAATGCCAAAAATCTGACCCTGATGCCGGTTGCGAGTCGCTCTCGCGGTATAAATAATTCTCAAATATCCTTCATTGAATCACAGGACCCTCATTCGATTACGGTTATTCTTAATCCGGAAAACTTGCGACCACTTTCAGATAAATCTCCACCAATCACCGTTGATCTGGAATTTGTTGTTCTTGGGGACCGGATAGGATCGGATCATATTGATAATTACCGAATTTCAGGTCATGGTGAGATTCCCGGGAATTTTAATGGAAAAATTCCCTTGGGACTCAACGCGTATACACGGAAAATTTACCCGCCAGATGGGAATATGACCTGGATGCCAGCCGGGTAAAATTCAACCGTGGATTCCTTGATGTAACCTTGAATTCCTAGAGAAAAATCCGCAGAAACCCGGGAGTATAATCAGGCTGTGACCGATGAAATTTTCACGAGTATTTACAGGTTTGTTGGGGACATACCTCCCTCCGGGGGCATGGGTGCATCAGCCCCCACATTTGTGAAAGAAAATTTTCCCAGAACAATAACTCCTTTTTTTTAGCAGGTAAGGTTATCATCCGTCATGCCCTACGAACGTGTGAATAAAACAGCCCGGAAACCCGAAATCCGCAGGGAATAGCAGCATGCTCGACAAACTCGATCTCACCAAAAAAGCCGATGAAGGGTCGTATGAAAAAACCCTTGAGTCGTACAAGGAGCGCTTAAACATCCTCCAGCGCACGCTCCGCGACCAGCAGATCCCCGTCATCATCCTCATCGAAGGCTGGAACGCGGCCGGCATCACGATGACTATCCATGAGATCGTCCAGTCCCTCGACCCCCGCGGGTATGCCCTCCATTCCATTGAAAAACCCACGTACGAGGAACGAGCCCGGCCGTTCCTCTGGCGGTTCTGGCTGCGGACCCCGCCCCGCGGGCGCATCGCACTCTTTGCCAGGAGCTGGTATAGCAGGGCAATCTCCGAGGAGATGCAGAAACACACGTGGGAAAAATCCTTAAAAGGGCGGGCAAACCAGATCAATAATTTCGAACGCCAGCTGGCTGATGACAACACGGTCATCCTCAAATTCTTCCTGCACATAACAAAAGAGGAACAGAAGCAGCGGCTCGAGGAACGGGAACGAAACCCGCTTACCGCGTGGCTGGTGACGCCATCCATCTGGAACATCCACCGGCATTATGACGACTCCCTCCCTATCATCGACCAGTTCATCCAGAAGACTGATACCGAATACGCACCCTGGACCCTTGTTGAGGCAACAGATCGAAGGTACGCGATCCTGAAAGTGTATTCGTCAATCGTAAAAACCCTTGAGAAGAAGCTCGAAGCCGAAAAAGACGGAAAGGCAAAGAAAGGAAAACCAAAGGAAATTGTAAAACCAAAGAAGAACCCGGTCAAACGCCATTCCAGTCCGGAAAAAGTGTTTACCAAAGACGAACTGCAACAGACCTTAAGCAGCCTGCAGATCGAGATGCTGGAACTGCATTACCTCCTCTTCAAGCGCAAGATTCCCTTAATGATCGCCTACGAGGGCTGGGATGCGGCGGGGAAGGGTGGCAATATCACGCGGGTTGCAAAATTCATGAACCCGCTCGGGTATTACGTGGTCCCGGTCGCAGCGCCCACCGAGCACGAGAAGCAGTACCACTATCTCCGCCGGTTCATCAAGCATTTCCCGACCCGCGGGGATATTGCCATCTTTGACCGGAGCTGGTACGGGCGGGTGCTGGTCGAACGCGTAGAGGAGTACTGCTCCGAAACCGACTGGCAGCGGGCGTACGGGGAGATCAACGAGATGGAGGAGGACTTCATCTATTCGTCCGGTGGCGGGATCGTCAAGTTCTGGCTTGAGATCAGCAAGGAGGAACAGCTCAAACGGTTCCAGCAGCGGGCAGGCGATCCTTTGAAGATCTACAAGATCACCGAAGAGGACTGGCGGAACAGGGAGAAATGGGACCTCTATGAAGCGGCAGTTGATGAGATGCTGGCCCGGACCAGCACTGATTTTGCCCCCTGGACTGTCATCGAGTCCAACGACAAATGGTTTGCCCGGGTCAAGGCATTGAAAACCGTTATTGCCGCAGCCCAGAAACTGCTCTGATTTCACCCGTTTTAAAAAACGTTAACTAAAAAAAATTATTCATGTGATCCGGTATCAGGATTCGGACCATCACGGAGAAGATCCCGCAGGGTCTGGCGGAATTCGCCGTCATGCTGGGCAAGATCGAAGAGGACATTGCGCATCGTCTCCGGGAACTGCTCGCTGTTCATATCATGAAACTGGCAGTAATAGGCGCACGCATCAATAATTATGTCGTTACGGTCCTGGTATTTTATTCGTGCAATTGCATCCAGTTTTTCTGCAAGGCCGGTTGGCATCTTTATTATGATTTCAGTCTCGTCCCGGGTCATAGTTTCGCATTATATTTCCAGATATTTAAGGTGGCTGGTAAAAATAAACGGGGGGGTCAGCCATTCACAGTGAGGCATCATCCGGTTTCGTCCTCCACCCGGGAAAAGATATCCACGGGCCTAGGGTTGGTGATCGCTATGATCTTCCGTGATCCGGCCGTCCAGCGCAGTCACGAACCGCAATGTCGTGCAGGCACCTGCTGCAAGTTCATCGATTGCCATCTGCTGCTCCAGCTCATGGATCTCCTCAAGCACCGCAGCGGTTGCCGGCATCTTCGGGACAGCCCGGCATGCAAGATCGCCCGGTGTGGCATCGAACGTGCCGATCCGCCGTGCGATCGTGATCGTATCTTCCTTGTCGTAGGTAATAAGCGGGCGGAGGATCGGCGCTGTTGCGCTGTCGGCGACAACACCGAGGTTCGCAAGAGTCTGGGATGCAACCTGACCAAGATTCTCTCCCGTAACAACCGCAAGAGCACCTTCGTGGGCCATCATCCGGCTGGCAACATTCAGCATGAACCGTTTACAGATTACGCACCGGTACCGTGGCTGGACTTTTTGTTCGCTCATCCGGTCAAAGAGAGGTTCGCTGTTGGCTACGACAAGGGAGACCGGGTTGCCGGCACACCAGAGCGAGAGTTTCCGGTGGTTGTCTATGGCCGCAGCAGTTACATCCGCTCCAGCCCACCGCCCGGCATCGAGATAAAGATGGGTAATCTCACATCCCCGTTTCATGACAAGCCACGAGGCAACGGGAGAGTCGATACCCGCAGAGAGGAGGACAAGCACTCTGCCCTGGGTGCCCCACGGAAGGCCGCCCGGGCCCGGAATACGCCTTTCGTACACCAGACCCCCGAAGTCCCGGACCTCGATAAACACTTCGAAATCCGGTGTATCGAGATCGACTTTAAGGCCCGGTATGTTGTCATAAATATGCGACCCGATCTCCATGCCCAGTTCCTGGCTGTTGAGGCCGGTTTTGTACTGGCGTTTTGCCCGTACGGCAAAACTCATGCCGGCATGGAGACGGGGCACTGCAAGGGAAAGCGCGATCGCGCTGAGATCCGCTAAATCCGTAGATGTACGGTGACAGATACTGACGTCGATAATTCCGAAAATTCGTGATACGATTACGGCCACCAGTTCCGGCTCACTGCCATAGATGAGGATCCTGCCGCGTGGCGTCTCGTACCTGCATTCGAGTCCGGATGCGCCGAGCGCTTTCCGGATATTGCGCAGGAGCATGCCAATGAAATGACGTTTCACCGGCTCGCTTTTCAAGAATAGTTCCCCGTATCGCGCCATTACCAGCGTTTCCTGCACTGTCCCGCGAGTCCCATCTGCCATAATCCTTTGAATTATTGCCAGTCATGGGAGATAACCATTCGCCGTGTCCTGATTTCGTTGTTGCTCCAGATAAAAAAAAACCGGGAGATCTGCCTTTCTTACGGGATATCCGGTGTCTATACCGATATATCATAAACCGGTTTTTCCCTTCGTCCAACGAAATCATTTAATCACGGGAGGGAATACTGTACTGAAATGGCGAAGAAGGCGACAAAGAAAGCTGAAGAAGCACCGCTCAAGTTGTTTTATATTTTTTACAACCAGGAGCGCTGGGACAACTGGTTAAAAACCCTTGCGGAATCAAGTTTCGAGGCTGATCCGAAGAGCGAGGAACTTCCAGAAGGATTCCGGATCCTTGACGGGTTCTCAGTGGATATCACCATCGAGGTTCTCAAGATCATCAAGCTCTACCAGAACAAACGGTTCTCCGCGGACGAGGCCCTTGACAAGCTTGCGGCAGTTGAACAGATTGTAATGGCGGCAACCCCATCAGGCGACCTTGAGGAACTTGTCGGGATCCTCCAGCTCCCGAAGCTCGTGCTCTTTGGCGGCAGCCGGAAATACCTGTCCGGGGAATTCGACAAGGACATCAAGACACTGATCAAGACCGGCAAGGGCCAGATCGAGAAGGACATGGAACTTGCCCTTGAGACTGCAGCAAATATTGCAGCCGCGGTCATCGATGGTGCAGCCTGCTGCGGGAAATATGTCAAGGACGATCTCGAGAACCCTACTCTCTTCGATGAGTGGCTCATCGAATGCGAGCGGATGAACGAGGCGATGACCTCGCTCAAGAACTTTGATGAAAGCACCGGGGACGACGATTGATTGCAGACCGGGCACGCTTCCGACACGCAAAAAAACTTGAACGGCTCGCCGGCTATCGCCTACCCGAGCTGGCCTTTAGCGGGAACATGCTCGAAACCCTCTGCTCGCGTCTCAATTACGATGCTCTCGATCATACGGTGAGGGAACAGATCCTCGCTTTTTTCAATGATTTCCTCCGCTGCGACTGCCGGGACTCCCCGCTCTGCGGCTGCCCGGAGAAGAAGTTTGCCAAGAAGGTCCTTGAGCTGCGGGAGAACGGACTCGACCACCGGCAGATTTCCGCCACACTCCTGGACGAGTACGGGATCGATCTGTTCCCCATGGATATCCTCTCGTTTCTGGAAGAATCGGTCCATGTCTTCGAAGCCATCTCCGATGTCTCACGCCTCCAGGGCAAGAGCGATCTTGCCAAAAAGACGGACGAGCATATCCGTCTCATCGAACGGTGAGCGGGCCCGGGACCAATCTCCCTTTCTCTCCTCAGGGTCGTTGGTGCGGGCATCCGTGCATCATCCGGGACTCGTGTGCCCGGACGTCCGGGCTGCACCTGCTAAAAAAATCCGTTCTGTTTCGTGCGCCACCTCCGGGTCAGACCGCCTCTTTTGTGTCCATGGTGACTTTCGCGTGGCAGCGGGGGCACGGAACCTTGACCGGGCGGCGTGACCGCTGGAGCGAATTGAGGCGTATTCCCATGTAGGTCCAGGCATGGCTGCACCGGTGGCAGGTCATGCGGCAGCTGGTGTACTGGCATTCCATGATCAGACTCCGGGCAGGGCCCCGTATTAAGAAGAGGGAGGGGTGGGGTGAAAGTGATCGTGGCCCTGCGGGTTATCCAACCGGCCTGACGTCCGTCCACTTCCGGCTCATGAGCGTGCTGCCCTCATCCTTCTGCGACTCGGCCTGGCCGACCAGTTTCCGGAGCATGCAGGGCGTGATGAACTGCCCGGTCATGACATGGACCTTCCTCTTCCCGGTCTCCTCGTCCGTCTCGAAGCACAGGATGAAATCCCTGCTGTCTGCAAGTGCTGATACCAGCAGTTCCGGCAGCGTGTCGATGAGCGGCTTTTGCTTTTTCCGCCCGCGTTTTTTCGGCAGTGCCATACGGGAAGATAATGGACCTGCGGGTAATAATGCTTGTGAAAACGATGGAAACCAGCGATGCGAATGAGAGATGCCCGGATTTCCGGACCGTCTCCCGGGACTTCTCACGTAACCTTCAGCACCATAAGAGTCATATCATCGAATTGCGGAACATCCCCGCAGAATGCATTCACCGCATCACGGATCGCAACAACCATGCCGGATGCCGGAAGGTCTGCCGATACCCGGACAATCTCCCGTAACCGTTCGTCCGAGAACATCTCTTCGCGGACATTGATGGCTTCGGTGATCCCATCCGTGTACATGACCAGCACATCGCCCTTCCTGAGCCGGACATATCCCTCTTCATAACCCGGATCATCGACCAGCCCGATCACCGGCCCGGTGGGGCCGAGTTCCTCCACGGATCCATCGGCATGCCGGAGCAGGGGCGGATTGTGGCCGGCGTTCACATAAGACAGCGTGCGTTCCTCACGGTCAAGGATGGCATAAAAGACCGTGACAAAACTCGTTGATCCGCTGTCCTCGATGAAGATCGTGTTGGAACTCTCCATTACCCGTTGAGCCGACCGTTCCCAGCGGGAAACGATCCTGACCGCTGTCCGGGACAGTGCCATGAAGAGCGATGCCGGCACACCTTTGCCGGAGACATCGGCCATCACGAGCGCATGCTTCCCGTCCTTGACCGGGAAGACATCGTAAAAGTCCCCGCCCACTTCCCGTGCAGGGATATTGAGGACCGCGAGATCGAATCCCGGGATGGGCGGGAGATCCTTGGGCAGGAACGCCTGCTGGATATCGGCAGCAACCTGCAGTTCGGCTTTCTTGCGCTCAAGTTCCTCGGTATAGAGCAGGATCTTTTTGATCATGGTGTTGATGCCCGATTCGAGTTCGGCAAATTCTGCCGTCTCAACACTCCGTATAGTATGCGCAAGATCCCCCCCGGCAACTTTTCCCACGTCCTCGACAATCGCACCAATGGCCCCGGTCAGTTTCCGGAACATCACAAACGCAAGGACAATCCCCATGAAGATAGCGCAGATCCCGATGAAGAGATATTGCAGGACAAGAGCTGCCATGGCCGCATCAAGGCGCTCTGTGCTAAACCGGAGTTCGACAACAACGCTGGCATCGGAGGCAGCCGCCGGGTCCCTGAGATCAACGAAGACATAACTGGTCTCGGTCTTCCGTACCGGATCGGTCACGGTA
Source organism: Methanoregula sp. (assembly GCA_023228295.1). GTDB lineage: Archaea > Halobacteriota > Methanomicrobia > Methanomicrobiales > Methanospirillaceae > Methanoregula. The sequence goes on along the minus strand of JALOBP010000071.1, from coordinate 4,916 downwards.
AAACCGGCCCGGTCGGAGATTGCCCGGAGTGCTGCTTCCTTCCCCTCATCACCCGGGGTCCCGGCACGGGCGGCAACATTGCCGTTAAAGTCATAGACCCGGATACCCAGCAGGTCCGGGTTTACCAAAAGGAGCCGCCCGGCCATCTCCTGGTACGAGAGCCGTGCCCGGACATCGGAAAACTCCTGCGACTCCACGCCGGTTTCAAAGACATACCGGTGGTCGGGACTCGGGAGGTAGGCAAACTTGCGCAACGTGCCTTTGACCGTAGTATCGCCTGCATCCTGGACCGACCGGACCACCGGATCGGCCGCAAAATCCGTGCCCAGCCGGATGCGGGTGAGTTCCCGGTAAAAATCCGGGTAGTTCCGGAAATCCACGCCTTCCATCTCGGGCAGCGTTGAATATTCGATGATACCGTCTGCGTTAAAGATATACAGGTCCACGTTACCGGCAAACTCCGGTGCCATCCGGTCGCGAAGGTCCGAAAGGTTCATCGCAGCCGGGTCGTTTCCCGCCCCGACATACGCATCGCGGAAGAGCTGGAGCGAGTGGTTCAGGGGCGGGTTTAAGGCCTCGTCCACGAGCACGAGCCCGGTATTGACCAGCCACACCGATTCAACGGCATTGTTCCGGGTATTGTCCTTGAGGATGGTAAAATCCTCGCGTATCCCGTGGGCGGCGGCAAGGTAGGAGACTGCCAGCGACGAAGCAACAACAATCCCGACAATCAGGGCAATGAACCCGATCAGGTACCAGATGAGCGAGACCGGCCGGCGCGGAGATGACGTTCTGCCGGTCAAGGGATCACCCGTGTGCCCGTCCCTGCATGCCGGTCATGCAACCGGCAGGACCGGGGAAAAAAAGATTTGTGGTGCATTGCAGGCAGCCCGTATCATCGTGCAGTGTCCCCGTTCCGGATAACCGAGACCGGCAGGACACCGGCAACGGCCGACTTCACGGTCGTAATGTTCAGGAGGTTATGGACGGCAACAAATTCCCCGTCCGCGGGGGACACCCGGATCTGCTCGTCAAAGGATTTCGTGTTGTCCCAGGGAAAATTCCGGAAGACCAGGCCCTTGTTGAACAGGAACGGGCCGGTTGTTGCAGACCGGGGATTCTTGAAATAAAGGGCAGCGACGGTCTCTTCGGGGAACGATCTTCCGGCAGTGGCGGGATCGATCCCAAACCCGATGCAGATAAGGATGCTGCCACCGTATTGCGGGGTAACGTTAACGGCCGAGATCTTTTCGGCAACGCTGCCGTCAAACGGGAGTTCGGTCACGGTCCTGCCGCCGGGCATCGGCATCGTGCCCTTTGCTGCACGGTCGGCTGCTGCGGCAATGAGGGAGTTTTTCATGTCGGAACTGCACAGGCCGCCAATGGTTGCCTTGAGGGCAACGGCACAGACGCCCTTGAAGTCCGGGTATTGTGCCTTCATGTACTGGAAGATCGCAGCATACACTTCGGTCAGCGTCATGCCTTCGGGTTTGTCGGAGGTGATCCGGAGCACATCCGCAAACGGGCCGGAGAACGATGTGGAGAAGAGCGTGAATGTCTTCATCCCGCTCGATTCAAGATCTTTTGCCGTGAAGAAGTCCGGGTTCAGGTTGCCGTCCGTCGGGATCCAGTAAACCCTCCCGCCGGCCTGCACCATCTCGCCGAGAAGCGGGGCTGCTTCATCCATGTTCCGGGCCATTGCGCCGGTTGCAATGCCAAACCCGCCGGGCGACAGGTGCATCTCGCGGATATCGGCTGCCGTGACCGTACCGGCATGGACTGCCGCAAGGTTGCCGGTAACTGCCAGGATGCCCGGGGTATCTGACTGGTGGTGTGCCGAGAGGGTCCAGCCGGTACCGGAAATTTTCACGTCACCTGCCGGAGTACTGGCAGCGGATGCCGTGCCGACAAGAGCGGCCTCCACCGTGGGAAAATCATTGACAACCCGCAGGAAGCCTCCGGCGGTGAAGATCCTGCGGACAAAGTCCTGGAGCTGGCAGACCGCAATGCGGCCCTTCCGCTCCTTCATCTGCCGGGCGCTCTCCTGGAAGACCCGGAGGCCGGCCGAACTGAGGTAGTCCACGCCGCCAAGATCGAAGATGAGGGCCATATCGTGATCGGTGAGGTTCTGCCGGATGGCCGCGGTGACCTGCTGTGCCCCGGTCCCATCCATCCTGCCGGTGAGGGTGAGGACCAGTTGATCTCCGGTTCTGCTGGCGGTAATTTCCATGGTATCTCTACAGATCGTGTGGAGCCGGAAGGGATTTAGGACTTTCTATGTGTCCTGAAGGGTAAACCGGGATGTGACATCAAAGGAGAGAAACGTCAATAGTGAACCCCGCAATGCGATACTGTGGGGGTTTACCTATGCTGATTGAGATTGCCCCCACAATGAAAGAGAGGGGCTGTTTTATACCGACATTGTTGTGGTCTGCTGAAATTATTCTGATCAGAAACCCTATTATCTCACGGGCAATACCTTAGCATAATTATGCTGAAAATGGCAAACCAGATCATTACTCTCGACCGGCTGAAAATCAACGGCCATCTCCGAAGGCTCACCCGTGAGCTCCGGATTACTGTCGGGCATGATGCTGATCGGCTCACTCTTTCAAATGACGAGTTCGGGCTTCTGGTTTCAGCGCCTACCCTTGAGGAGGGCATTGCGGGGATCTCGGAGGAACTGTCTACGCTCTGGGAAGTCTATGTAACTGAGAACCCGGCAAACCTCACACAGGACGCGCTCCAACTCCGTTTAAATCTGGAATCTCTTGTTGCAGCCGGGGCAAGTTCTTGAGACCCTGCAAGGCCCGGGACATCGCAGCCGCTCTCCTCAAGAAAGGATTCGAAGAGCGATCTTCACCACAAGATCTTTTATCTCTGTATTGAGGGGAAGATTTCCGGGATTCACACGTTCCTTAGTCATGGAGTGAAAGAGTACAATGCGGACCTGCTCACAAAGATGCGGGGCCAACTCCACCTGTCCGGAAAAGAACTGGACAATCTTATCCGCTGCCCATTATCGGGTGAAGAGTATGCGAAACTGCTGGTTGAGCGTGGTGTGTTGAAAAAATAATGGAAAAATGCGAGGAGCCGGATTCCAACCGGCGTACGCCAGCGGGATTCGGCCCCCCACTCAATTTAACATAATGATCTCTTCCTCCCCCCCTTGCATACACCAAAATTAACATAAATGTTAAGGTTGGTGTACCTAATGAGGAATTTGGAATGGGGGATAAGTCGTGACCATAGAGATCCTGAAATCCATGGCAAGGGAGAATCAGGTATTTTCATTCGCCCAATTATACCAGAAAACCCACATTAAAAAGGATGCACTGTCCGTCATCCTGTCCCGCATGGAAGAGAAAGGGTTCATTGAGCGGATTGAGAGAGGGAAGTACCTGATCATTCCGCTGGGGAGTGAGAAAGGGAAATACACCCTCCATGAATTTGTCATGGCCTCCTATCTCGTTGAACCATGTGCAATATCATATTGGAGTGCCCTGCACCACTACGGGCTTACTGAACAGATTCCGAACACGGTCTTTGTCCAGACACCGGCACGCAAGAAGAAAAGCCGGATGGAGGTTCTTGGCGTGAAGTACCAGATAGTGCGGGTGAAAGACACGAAGTTCTTCGGTATCCGTAAAGAATGGATCGAAGAAACCCCGATAGGCATCACGGATAAAGAGAAGACGGTCATAGATTGCCTGGATAAACCCCACCTTGCCGGGGGAATTATCGAAGTAGCCAAAGCTCTGAAAGACCGCACATTGGATCACAGCAAACTCTGTGAATATGCGCTTAAAATCGACAATTTTGCTGTAGTCCGAAGACTCGGGTACCTGTGCGGGCAGATGGGGATCCCGGTCAATCTCCCCCACCCCCCATCAAAAAAATATCTGCTGCTGGACCCGACGATGCCCGCGAAGGGGAAGAACGATCCGGAATGGCGGCTCGTCATCAACCAGGATATCCTCCTGACGGAATCCCTTGAATGATCCCCGGACGTGAGATCAAGGAACAGGCCCGCGAGTTCGGTGTGCCCATGTCAACGATTGAACGGGATTACGTGCAGAACTGGTTCCTCTCTGCCCTGCGTCCGATCAACATGGCACTGAAAGGTGGGACCGGCATCAGGAAAGTGTATATCGAAAACTACCGGTTTTCTGATGACCTTGATTTCACACTGCCGGGCCCGGTCGATGCGGACACATTAAGGGCTGCTGTTATCGATGCGATGGTCCGGGTCCGTGATGAAAGCGGTATTCAGTTCGAAGACGGGATCGGCTTCCGGCAAACAAGGAACGGTTTCAAGGCGACCGCCAGGTTCAGGATTCTGCACCGCAGCCAGACCTCCCCCATAAAAATCGACCTGGACCTGACCAGCGCGGACAGCGAACAGATCCTTCTTCCGGTCAGCGATCGCCAGGTCTTCTCTCACTATTCCGATCGGCTTGAAACAGCCGTTGCCTCGTACGCTCTCGAAGAGATCATGGCGGAGAAGATCCGATCGGTTTTCCAGCGGACCCGCTCCCGCGATCTCTATGACATCGATCAGTTGGCCCGCCGGGTGGACCGGGAGGTAGTGAGGTCGATTGTCCGCAGAAAATGCGAATACAAAGATATCACCGTAGATGCCGATATCCTGCAGGGAAAGCGGGAATCATTTGAGGCACTCTGGCAAGTCTCCCTGGGCCACCAGATTCATGATATCCCTGATTTTGATGCTGCATTTGAGAACGTAATTGGCGAGATTGAAGAATATTCGACTGAAGAATGATTCTCTGTTGATGACGTAACGTCAAGGGAAGAAAAAACCTGAAAAATGCGAGGGATGGGATTCGAACCCAAGAACTCCTACGAGACTAGGCCCTCAACCTAGCGCCTTTGACCTGGCTTGGCTACCCTCGCCT